>CAZGUI010000001.1:0-129788 GCA_964528875.1 uncultured Bacteroides sp.
AGGGAGAAATAAGTATAGACAAGAAGCTATTTAAGGAGTTATCAAAAAATAATATACCATTGAAATGTCTAAATTTTAATACTGATGATACAGTAGATACAACCTATGTTTTTAATAATATAGATGTACGTTGGGGAAATATGACAATTGAAAAATGCAATCTCTATCATTACCCTATAAGCAACTTGAATCAAATAGGAGCAGAGTTCATGAGACACTTTAACTTTATATTGGTATATCCAAATATTGATAAGAGACGAAAGAAAGACTTGTACATAAAAAACAGATCCACAGCTAAATATATAAACCGGAACTTAGGCTTTTTAGCTTCAGGGTTTGGCGTTAAATATACGAAAGATGAATTAACCATAAGCACAATTATACAAGGTAGTTCAGCAGAGAAAACAGGGTTGAAATTTAAAGACAGAATTATTGAAATTGATCATGGAGCTTTCGAGATTAATGAATACTCAGTTAGTTCCGGTCAGATATATAAATATCTATCACAACAAAAATCAGTCCTTTTAAAAATCAAGAGAGGAGAGGAAATAAAAAATTTCAATATTATATTTTAATGCTTAATCTAGATAAAAAAAATTAGAAGAGTTGAAATTTTCACTCTTTTTCTGCAACTAGCCGACTCCTTTTAATTGCAGTTTTTAATCTTTCTCAGCAATCGAAAAAAAGGAATAAAAAGAGAGTTAAAAAGAATTACACTTTTGTCGGTCTAAGACCCTAGCCTCTTCGGTCTAGGACCGAAGGCCCGTCGGTCTAGGACTGAAGGGTGCTCGGTCTAGGACCGAGTAATACCCCAGCCACAAGTCTTGTAAGCCTTTGATTTTGATTGTAGGCAAATATCGAATTTAGTTTCATCTTCATATTTCTCAAGATAACTTATTAACGACCTTCCTTATATCTGTTTCTTCGATTTCCATACAATCAGTACAAGTAGAAAGGATATTGTTGAAGCAACAATCCAAAAAACACCTACCTGACTGAAGTCATAAACATCCACACCATCAACTACAGACTTGTTTGAATCAATAAGCCATCCACTGATGATATCTTGTAGCCCAGCACCTACGTAGCTGGCAATGCCCACTACGCCAAGAGCGGCACCACTCGCATTACGTGGAACAATATCTACAGCCATCAATCCTCCAAGAAAACAAATGAGTACACCAATCGCCGTACCAAAAAGGATCATGCTTAACATATTAATGTAAATGTTATTGCTAGAATAAAGGAACAGACACAAAGAAATGGTATTCAATACTCCAAATAAGAATGCCGGAGCATTACGACTACCTTTAAATAATCTATCGGAAATCCAACCTGAAAATACTGTGCCAATAACGCCCAACAAAGCATTTATAGATATTATTTGCGTTGCTGTAGCTAAAGTAAAACCTTTCGCTTCTTGAAGGAATAATACTCCCCAGCCGTTAATGGCATAGCGACTGATATACATAAAAGCACTTGCCAAAGCTAAAGTCCAAACTAAAGGATTCCTAAGAACCGCTTTTTGCACTTCTTTTGTCGATTGTTGCTGTCCTGACTTTTCTTTTTTTACTTCTTTTGATAAAACTTCAACTGGAGGTAGTCCTTTACTCTGAGGAGTATCATGCAAGAAAAATACGATTATGAAGACTCCTATAATACCAGCGACAGAAGACCCAACAAATCCCCACTGCCAACCAAATACACCCACTATAGCTCCAACGAATATAAAAGATAGAAACTCTCCTAAATTATGGCTAGCACTGAAAAAGCCATAAAATGTACCTCGTTTTTTCAAAGGGAACCATCTTGAAAGTGCTATAATAGCAGGAGCAGCTCCCATCGACTGACTCCACCCATTAATCCCCCACATAATAGCAAAAAGAATAAAAAATGCAAAAGTGGAAAAGGCCATTGTAGATGCTTCCATAAGACCTAATATACCGACACTGAAATTTGCAACTGTAGATATAATTAGGCCTGTTGCCATAAAGCGTTTGATGTTGCAGTGGTCTGCAATAAATCCATTAATAAATTTCCCAATAGCATATGAAAAAAGAAGTACAGAGCCGATAATACCTAACTGGTGTGCATCCAATGCACCACTTTCTAATATAGGTTGTTTAACTACATTAAGGCTTGTGCGGCAAACATAATAAAGACTATATCCTATTGTTCCAGCCAAAAAACTAGACCAACAGAGTTTTTTATAATACTTATTTTGCTCTGCTTCTGATCCCTCAAAAGGCTTGGATGGAGAACTGATTTTATAGAATGAACTAATTTTTCTGAACATAGTTGTTTTTTTTACTCGCAAAAAATTATCAACCAGTAATATTTCTACTACTGGCTAAATGAATTAATTCGTCCGTGTTTAAATTTATTTAATCGTGCAGTCCTCGTTTTCTCAGATAGTCAATCAGATAAGCAGGACGATCTGTTTGTATTATTCGTGCATCTAGTACATCTATCAAGTAACCATATCCCTTATCTGGATCTTTTAAAGACATATCATCATCATGTCCTCCAGCCATTGTATCCCAAAGGGTATTGTACCAAATAAGCGATTTCCCAAAAAGTTTATCTTTTATCTTTAAAGGTAATGTCTCAGAGTCGCTTATATATAGGAGTTCAAAAGCTACCGGATTTAATTCTCTGATGAAAATCTCTATTTGTTCTTCTGCATTTTCTCTATATAAGTGAATAATAGGCATATAAATAACATCTTGAAGATATTCACCAAATTGAGTTTGTACTTCTTCTGCCGATTTATTTCCTTTCATTATAACTTGTTTGGTTGTCCCTGTCTTTTTCATCAGAGCATAGATTTCATCAAAATATCTATCGGCTTTATCTAAATTAATCATAACTTTCTCTTTGGCATGTAATAGTGCTTCTTCAAGAGTGGGAACTTTTTCTTTAGTTTTGATATTACATCCATTTTTTAGATTCAGAGTTTGAATAGAATCTAATGTCCATTCAGAGACTAAGCCCGAACCAGTAGTTGTTCGATCAAGGGTTTTATCGTGCATAAGGATATATTGACCATCTTTTGTTCGTTGTACATCTAACTCGACAATATCAACCCCCATTTTTATTGCATTATCAATTGCAGGCAGAGAATTTTCAGGTGCATAGCGCCAATCTCCCCGATGCGCCGTTACAAGTACTGAACTATAATCTCTGTTTAATAGTTTTTTTCTTATTTCTAAGGCTCTATTTTGTGCGCAAACAGATAGAGCTAATGAAATAAGGATTAGAATTATTATGTTCTTTTTCATTATAAAGATCTTTCTATTTTGAAGTTGTTATAACAAGTCAGTAGTATCCATCGTTACTACTGACTTATGATTTATTAATTATATCCGGGATTCTGAGGATATAGATCTTTTCCTGCTAAATCTATTTCTGATTGAGGAACAGGAAAATACATTAGATAATCACGACCATTAAGACTTTCGAATAAGTCAAGTCTATTAGTTCGTTTTAGATCATACCAACGTTGGCCTTCTCCATAAAACTCGCGGCAACGTTCATCTAATAACAAATTTTGAAAATCTGTTTCATTCATCGTCTCAGGCATAAGTAAAGTCGTATATCTCTTTTCCATAAATTTCTTCAGAACCGGTAATCCATTTATATTACCCAATGCTTCCGCTTTAATCAGATACATTTCAGCTATTCTAGTAACAACAATTGGAGATTGGGATGGAGATTCATTGATAATAAACTGTCCAATACCACCATTCGGATATTTAATAATTCTATTCTCATCTGCACTAAAAATCGCTACAGTACGTTGATCCCCTTGCTTTATACTTGTATCCGAGTATAGATTATTGAAACAATACGATGATGGAGCATAATCCCATGTTGGATCAAGATCATTTACTAATTGATAGAATAATAAATAACTACTACTACGATTGTTTGCCAAAGCAAATACCACTTCTTTACTTGTTGTATTATATACAAACGCTTTTGCATATTCTTCAGAAGTTGATGATAATGAAAATGTACTTGTCGAAATTACTTTATCTGCATATTGTGCTGCTTTATCGTAATCTTTAAGTGCCAAATATACTTTTGCTGATAGGGCATCACATGCACTAATTGATACATATAATTTATCAGAAAAATCCGGAAGTAATTTTTCTGCTTTTTCAAGATCTTCTTTGATAAAATTCCATACATCAGCTTCAGGGGAAATAGGAACTTTATTATATGATCGTTCACGCATGATAGGAACACCTCCCCAACGAATAACCATTTGGTAATAAATTAAAGCTCTAAAATAATAAGCTGTTCCTGTTGCTTTTTTGACGGTTGTATTTGTTTCATCCATTTTAGCACAGGTTTCTAAAAGAAAGTTTATTTGTTTTAGGACAGTAAAACTTTTTTGCCATTTATCTAAAATATCTTTGTCACCTGGAGCCATAGAGACCGGGTCATTTAATGAAAAACCCGGACCAGCTTGAAAATTCTCACCTTTAATATCTCCATCGAAATAAAAATTAAAAACCAATTCTTCCATTTCGGCATAGTTTCCATTAAGTAACTTTTCTACATCTGAGTCTGTTAATTTATCTTGAGGTATAGATCCCTTAGGGTTCATCTCGTCAAGTTTGCTGGAGCAACAAGCAAAACTGTATAAACAGAAAACTCCGATGATTATATGTATTATTTTAATTTTTGTCATGATTATCAATTTTTAGAAATTAAGATTAAATCCAAACAGGAAAGTTCGTAATAGAGGCTGTAACCCAAAATCCACACCATAATTGGAATGACCAGGACTTCCTGAGAAAGATGCTTCAGGATCATATCCTGAATATGGAGTTATAGTAAATAGATTGTCTACAGAAGCAAAGACTCTCAAATTATTAATTCCTATTTTATGAGTTATTTTTTCTGGTAAACTATAACCGAGAGTAATTGTCTTCAATTTAAAAAAAGTTGCACTTTCTAAATACCGTGTTGATGTTTGTACATTATAATCATAACTGTAACCTATATGTGCGCCTTGGCGTAAAGGACGGGGATATTTATTAGTCGATCCTGGACCTGTCCAGTAATTATTGGCAGCTTCTTTGGATATGTTGAAGTATTGTTCTACTTTATCTTTTTGTCCCGGAATTTTCACATTTGATTTTGCAAGTCCAAGATGATCTGTTCCTTCAGTGCCATTGATACCTTTCCATGCCGCAACAATCTTTCCCCCTACAGAAAATTGTGCAAATAGCGATAGATCAAAACCTTTATAAGAGAAATTACTTGTTATTCCTCCATAAAAATCGGGACTGGCTTTCCCTACATCTTGTCTATCTGCATCTGAAATATCTCCATCTCCACTTATATCTTGATATTTCACATCTCCTGCTCTAACTCCTTTTGCATATAATTTTTCAGGAACTTCATTATCATTTTGATAAATACCTTCCATCTTCAGCATATAGTAAGTACTAACTGGTTTTCCATTCTGCAAAATATGCATACTACCACCTAAAAGATTACTTCCAACACTAGGAACAATATACATACTATTACCATCAATCAGAGACAGGAGCTTATTTTTGACGAATGAAATATTTCCGCTCATATCCCATTTAAAATCTCCTGTCAATATATCTCCACTCAAAGCAAATTCCAAGCCCTTATTCTCTAATGATCCTATATTTGCTTCAATAGTCTTGTAACCTGTTGTTGAATTTACTGGTTGATTAAATAACAAATCAGTAGTTTTTTGATAAAAAGCATCAATATTAAGCACCAAACGAGAATTAAAGAATTCTAAGTCTAATCCAATATTGTATTGACTTGCTTTCTCCCATGTAAGATCTCTAGCATCTTGAATTATTTGTAATCCAGCAGCCCCGTTATACGATCCTCCACTTGATCCTACAAGTGACAAGGGTGCGTAGTTTGTTACGCCATCCATGCTACCTGTCTTACCCCAACTGATCCTAAATTTACCATCATTTAAGATCGTATTTTTAGAAAAGAAATTCTCATTTGTGAATCTCCAAGCTCCAGATAGAGAAGGGAAATAACCATATCGTTTACCTTTTGCAAAACGCGATGAACCATCACTACGTAAGGTAGCATTCAAAATGTATTTGTTATCCCAATTAAGAGCTATACGCCCAAAATAAGACTCAAGTGCATAAGAGGTATAATCTATTGAACCAGGATATATATTTGGTCCAGCATTGATCAAATTAAAATTTGGAGAAGGGAATGCATCATTTGCATAATTGTCACTATAAGCACCAAATTGGTCATAAACATATTTCTCAAAAGAATGTCCAAGCATTCCAGAAAATGAAAGTTTTCCCCATTCATTTGTATATGAAAAAATATTGTCTATGATATATCTAAAGCTATGGTCTTTTTGTTCTGCTAAAGCCCCCCATCCTGCGCTGTTTTTACGGGCATCATGTCTATCTGTCAACCTTTTAGTTTCTTTATCATAGATGCTATACATACTGATAGATGGAGTATATTTGAACCCGGCAAATGGAGTAATATCTATACTAAATACTCCTGATAATTGATACTGGCGTTTCACCCAATCTTCTTCGTTAATCAACATCAGTGGGTTATGACGTGCTATTTCTGTCCCATTTACTTTATATGTTCCATCCTCATTATATGGAGAATACCAAGGTTGTTCTTCACGTGCAGTTCTCAATACTTTTAAACTTGTACTTGTTTCTTCCAAGAGATTATTGCGTGTTGCTGCTCCAGATAGATTCATATTAAGTTTGAAAACTTTGTTGATTTTATGAGAGAATTTTGCTCGCAGATTATATTGGTTATATTTGCTTTTCATTAAATAACCTTCTTGGATATTAGCTCCTACCGATGTGTAAAAAGAGGTTTTTTCATCCCCTCCGGAAAGACTAATCGAATTATTCGTTGAAAAACTATTGCTTCTTGCAATCTCATCTATCCAGTTCGTCTCTTGAATTGTATTTGGAACAAACAAAGATAAGTTTGTGCCCATCTGCTGATTATAATTATTAATTGCAGCTTGCATCGTTCTCTGATATTCTTTCGAATTCGCCATCTTTATATCATCTGCCACTGTTCCGAAGCCTATACGAGATGACACATCTATTACGGTTTTTCCTCTTTTTCCTGATTTTGTTGTCATAATAACTACACCGGAGTTAGCTCGTGATCCATAAATAGCAGCAGCAGATGCATCTTTTAATACTTCAATACTTTCAATATCATTTGGATTTATATTTGGATATTTCTCACTAGGCACGCCATCCACTACATACAAAGGAGAGTTACCCCCACTGATTGAGCCAACACCTCGGATAGAAATATTAGGAGTAGAACCTGGCGTTCCCGATGAACTAGATATATTAACACCAGCAATTCTTCCTTGCAACATTTTTATTGGGTCTGAATCATTTCCTTTATCAATGCCATCTGGCTTTAGTTTGCTAATAGATGTTGTCACTAGTTTTTGGGATTGCACACCATATCCAACTACAACAACTTCGTCCAAGAGCTTTGAGTCTTCTTGAAGCGTGATATTTATAGTTACATTATCTCCTAATGTTACATCTTGCGCTGTATAACCCACATAAGAGATATGTAATATTGAACCAACCGGAGCCTCTATTGAAAAATTTCCATCGAAATCTGTTATTGTTCCTATCGCCCGATTATTCTTCAGTGCAATACTTGCTCCGATAATTGTTTCTCCTTTATTGTCTAATACTGTACCTATGTATTTTTTTACATCTTTAGAAGAAACTTTTACCCCTTGTTGTGCAGAGATAGTAATAGTATTGCCTGTAATAATATAATTAAGTTTAGACTGAATTTTCAATTCTTCCAATACTTTATTAATGTTCTCATTATTTACATCAAGAGTAATTCTAGGCGCATCTTGTATAAGCTTGTCATCATAAAAGAACTTATAAGAAGACGATTTACTTATCTTTCTTAAAATGTTCTTGAGAGGTTCATTTTTTACAGAGATAGTTATTTTTGGATCTTGTGATTCTTGTGCCTTAATAGGAATGCTAATTGTACAAAAAAGGAGTAATAAAGGTAAAAAGACATAGCATTTTGATCTTTTTATCAACTTTGTTCGAAAAGTATTCATAAATTTACATGTTTTTAATTGGTATTATCTTTTAGATAGTATGTTGAAAACAAGGTAATGCGAACTATTTACTGTTGGTTTTGCAATTCAAGAAGTAAATAATAGCATACCCTATCTCTAAGGGGCATTTCTATTAATGCCCCTTCTTTTTAATCATCATTCATTTTTTCATAATAATTTATATTTAAAGGTTAATAGATTAATTATTTATATAGCAGTACTTCATTTACGGTGCGGTTGTAGCTATATTTTATTCCTGTCGCATATTGAATCAACTTAAGTACATTCTCTAAATCAGTATTAGGTATTTCTCCAGTAATACTATTATCAAAATATTGACCTTCCTTGAACCGTATTTTGCAATCGTATGTTCGTTCTAGTTCTTTGGCAACATCTATGATAGGTGTTTGTTCAAATCGAAAATAGCCATCACGCCAAATTGCAATTTTTCTATCTTCTTTATACTTATTGTATTCATTTGATTTACTATTGTAGCTCAAACTCTCATTTGCCACTAATTGCATCATAGCATCTGGCATATCAATTTGAACTTTCCCACTTTCAACTGAAACTACTGACATTTCGTTTTCATCATAAGATTTTACATTGAAAACTGTACCTAAAACTTTTATATTGAATTGTTTTGTTTCAATAATAAAAGGTTGGTTTTCGTTTTTAGCTACATTAAAGTATGCTTCTCCATCAAGAAATATTTTTCTTTTATCTCCCTCAAATTTATTAGGATAAGAAACTTTAGAACAAGAGTTCAAATTGACAAGCGTACCATCTGGTAAGGTAATAGTTTGTGATTCGCCAAATGAGGTTATGGTCTCAAAAGTTGTAATAGAATTTATAGCTTTGTACTCTAAAAATTTTAATCCTCCTAATCCAATAATTAGGAATGCAGCAACAGTAGCAGCAATTGTAGTTACTCTTCTGAATAATCGACGAGGGATAGATATTGTATACCTATGTTCTTTTTTATCCTTCATTAGAAGGGTATATGCCTCTGCTCTTAATTGTTCTTTTTCTTTTTGGGATGGAATATTTAAAGTGCTAGATTCCTCCCAAACTTCTATTAAACTATTGTCTAAAGATTTATCTCTTTTTTTTACAGCATCGAAAAACTGTTGAGCCTCATCTTTCATATAAATATCATTCAAATAATGATTGATATATTCTTTCTTTTTATTATTTCGTTCCTCCGCCATTGCTATATATCTTCTTAGGGGATAATTCTACCCTTTATAATATATACACAAAAGATGGCTATGACAGGGGGTTGATTAACTTAGATTAACAATTCATAAAAAAAAAGAAGAGTATTGCCGAATAGCATCCGTAATGCTTGTCAAGTATATTGCGAATAATTCTGAGAGCTGAAGATACGTGTTCATGGACAGTGTAGATGGAAATATTTAATGAATCAGCTATTTCTTTGTGTGACATCCCCTCTTCTCTACTCATTTTGAATATCTGTTTTTGCCTCCCAGTTAGTTGGTCAATAGCATAAGATAAAATATCTTTCAATTCTCCGATCGAAACTGTATCTTGTGCTGTACTTGTAAAATCTATTGCCTGTGAAATAATATATTCGTGAAGATATTCTTCCTTCTGAATATCACGAAGAATATTCAATATCCGATTTCGAGCTATTGTAAATAGATAAGAGGAAAAAGACAGACTCACATCAATATAATGTCTATTTTGCCACACTACAGTAAATGTATCTTGGCAAATATCTTCTGCATATTCTTTAGATTTGATAAGTTTTTGTGCAAAGTAATAAAGTCTCATTTTATAAAGAGAATATATCTCATAAAAAGCCGCTTCATCATCCTGAGACATGCGGATAAGAAGTTCCTTTTCGTATTCTAAAGAGTGAGTTTGTAAGCCCATCAAATTATTACTCTTTATGTTATGACACAAAGTTAGAATTTCTTAGGGTATAAGAAAGCGATCAAATCATTAAATTGAATTTAAAGGCTCATTTTAAAATTAAGAAGATTAAATCTCCTGATAATGAGTTTTATACTATCTAGAAATTTGAGGAATATCTCACCACTCTTTATATCTTCGAATTGTTTGATATCTTCACTATGGGTAACTCTTCTCATCTGGTGATCGAGAATATGGTTCAGCTTCATGTTACAAAGATTGATGACCTCTGTAGTGGTAAAATAATTAGTGCGAATTTTAATATCTTAGAAAGATAAGACAAAATTTCATCAAACATGTAGGTTAAAATAACTAAAATCAACATCTCACTTGATCCATTTAATATGTTAAAATTTTATGCATTTATAAAAATAGAATATCTAGAAGCTGTTTTTTCTATAAAAAAGAAGGATTAGTAACAGTCAGCTATTGTTATTTATTGGGATGCCCAACCCGCTCTATCGAGGTTGCGATATCCAATAGCCTCAGCCAGATGTTGAGATTGTACATTTGTTGCTCCTTCCAAGTCGGCAATGGTACGAGCCACTTTCAATATACGATCGTAAGCACGTGCAGAGAGATTCAACCGCACCATGGCATTCTTTAAAAGTGACAAACCCGCTGTATCGGGCTGAGCATATTTATTAAGCAGCTTACTATTCATTTGTGCGTTGCTATAAATTGAAGGATATTCTTTATATCTTTCTTTCTGAATGTTACGAGCCTTCACCACACGCTCTCGGATGGAAGAGCTAGATTCCCCCCACTCTCTTTTAGATAGCTCTTCAAAAGGAACAGGTACTATTTCCACCTGAATATCGATTCTATCCAACAAAGGACCGGATATCTTATTTAGGTATTTTTGAACTTGCTGTTGGGCACAGACACAAGAACGAGTGGGATGATTAAAATAACCACAAGGACATGGATTCATTGAAGCCACTAACATAAAGTTAGCCGGATATTCAACTTTACATCTGGCTCTGGAGATCGTAATTTTCCGATCCTCCAAAGGTTGACGCAATACTTCCAACACATTTCTATTGAACTCCGGGAGTTCATCTAAAAACAGAACACCATTATGAGCCAGACTAATTTCTCCGGGATGAGGAAAAGTTCCTCCACCAACCAAAGCTACTGTAGAGATGGTGTGATGTGGATCACGAAAGGGCCTTTGGGCAATCAAGCCTGTAATTTTACCTAGCTCTCCGGCCACAGAGTGTATTTTAGTAGTTTCTAAACTTTCTGCCAAAGACAGAGGAGGCAATATAGAGGGTAATCGTTTAGCCATCATCGACTTACCACTACCGGGGGCTCCTACCATTAACAGGTTATGACTGCCTGCAGCAGCCACTTCTAAAGCTCTTTTAACTCCTTCTTGACCTTTAACCTCAGCAAAATCCAAATCAAAATGGCTTTGTTGGATAGAGAACTCTTCTCGTGTATTTACAAGGGTTGGTGTTAGATTGTTCTCGCCATTGAAAAACTGAATAACCTCAGTGATGGAAGATACCCCATACACCTTTAAATCATTAACAACAGCCGCTTCATTAGCATTCTGTTTAGGCACAAAAAGGCCTTCAAAATGATCTTCTCTTGCTTTTATGGCCATAGAGAGCGCCCCTTTTATGGGCTGAATGGTTCCATCCAAACTAAGTTCTCCCATAATCATATAACGAGAAAGCTGTTCAGATTGAATATCTTTATTAGCAGCTAATAAACCAATGGCTAAGGGCAAATCGTAGGCTGCTCCTTCTTTCTTTATATCTGCAGGAGCCATATTGATAACGACATTGGATGTAGGAAGTTTATGCCCTGTATATTGTAGGGCAGAAATAATACGTTCGTGACTTTCTTTAACGGCTGAGTCGGGTAAACCAACTAAATAAAACATACAGCCTCGAGAAACATTCACTTCAAGGGTAATAAGGGTGGCATCAACGCCTTGCACAGCCGCCCCAAAAACTTTTACAAGCATATTTTAAGACATAGAATAACTCTTATTTCTTTAGCAATGAATCTAATTGCTCAGTTAAGTTGTTAACCTCTATCTCTCGACCTATTATTCTAGATTGGGGATTTATTAAAATAAGGGTTGGAATTTCACTTATTGAAAATTGTTTAATAAAATCAGAAGACCATGCCTTCAAATCGCAAGACTGATCCCATAGTAATGAATCTTCTTTTATGGCATCTTTCCATAAAAGAGAATCCATATCTAAAGAGAAACCAACGATTGACAGTTTCTTCTCTTTCTTGTATTTTTTATAGAGTTCTTTTATTCTTTGATTTTCCCTTCTAGATTGCTTATCCCAGGAAGCCCAAAAATGCAAAAGGATATAATTATCCTTGAAGGTTGTACGTGTCTTTGACCGTCCATCCGACATCTTTAGGGTAAAATAAGGAGCAACCTTATCAACACTTACTTTCTCCAGTGCTTCCACTCGATTGATTAAAGTAGAAATGGAGTGCCTATCTTTTAGTTCACCGGTTAATCGATCTAAAATGAATTTAAGCTCACCTAAATCTGGTGTAGGAACACTAACAAAATAAGTATCAATTAAATAAATAGAAACTAAAGAATTATTGTTTTTTAGTATGTATTTCTTTACCTCATCCAGACGTACACTATCAGAGGATAAAGAAGAGTTTTTCGCAATAGAGTCTAGAAAAAGTGAGTAATCCCTATTGAATAAATTGCTTCCTTCCACTTTTAAGTCAAGCTGTTCATCTACTGATCCTGTAATCTTAAGAACCTCTTTATTGTCTATAAAAAGAGGATACTCCAAAGAATCACGAACAACCATTCTCAACAGGGTTAAGGTATCAATAGGAAGATCAATAGAGAATGTTCCCCCTTCAAGGAATACAGTATCTACACGATCGTACAAATCTTCAATGCCATATAAATAAATGGTATCTGAAGTCAACCCCTCAATTACACCTTGTATTCGAGATTGTTCAATTTCTTTTTTACAAGAGAAGAATATGAATAAGGATAATAGGAAAACTATTTTTTTCATTTCTTAGGTATTCTATTCCGAAAACACAGCAAATATAAAAAAGAGTTATCTAAACTCTAATTAGATAACTCTTTTTATTCTTTTCAAGCTTTACTTTTATTTGATGATATTCATAAAATCAGAGCTTGTAAAATATCTTGAAAACTCTAAATCTGTTGCAGCCATTTTAGCTAAAGCAGGATTCTTAGCAACCGCTTTAGTCAAACTAGATGTAACCATATTTTGGTTGTTTGTTCTAGCACCAACAACAGCCATTAAGTAATCTGTATAAGCGTCTGGTCTTGTTACATTTTCTAACGTACCTTTTGCTTTGTTGTAGTCTTGAGCTAAAATTTGAGCTAATGCAGCACTATTTGTTTTTGCATCACCAAAAGCACTAACAGCTCTGTCGTATTGACCTTGTGCAACGTATAGGTTTCCTAATGTTTCATTCAATTCTTTTGAACCGGAAGCTTTACCTAAGCTTGCTTCAGCAGCAGCTAAATCACCTTTAGTTAAAGCAATTAAACCTAAGTTCATATTTACTTCAGGAGTAGACTCTACACGGTTAGCTTGTTGGAATAGGTTTTCAGCTTTTGCAAAATCACCTTCCTCATACGCCAATCTACCTAAATTATTATAACCTCTATAATCGTTAGGGAATTGTTTAGAAGCTTGAGTAAAGATATCTTTTTGAGTTTCTACGTTATCTGTTAATGTTGCAGCATAAAGTAATTCCTCAACATTTAACTCACGAGGATTGCTTTTTGCTAAGTTAGAAATTTCAGCATCAGATTTACCAATAATCTCATAATTCAATGTCAAACGAGCACGTCTTAATTGAGGTAAAATTTCATCAGCTAATACACTATATACTGAAGATATGTTTTTAATTTCTTGCTCTCTTTGTTGTGGGTCACTGTACATTTCAAGAACGCGTAAGATCAACTCTTTATCCTGAATGTTAGATTTAGATACTAATTCTTTGAATCCATCCCAGTCTTCTGCAGTGTATTTTGTGTCAACCAAAGCATCAATCTTAGCTTTTTTAAGTTCACGGTTCAAAGCAGTAGCAGTAGTAGACTCACGATTAGCAGCTAAACGAGTATTTAGATCTAAAGCTCCATCAGGTGATGCGTATGCAGAAATTTCAACATTGCTGATTTTTTTGTTAGCAGCTTCATTAATAGTAGCTGTTTCTTCCTTGAATCCTTGAAGCTTTTTCATTTCATCGGTACGAATGTTCGCTTGTTGAATCAAGAACATAATGTTTTCTTTGTGAGCTTCTTTGATGATACGTTGAAATGCATCGTCTCCATTAGAAGGATTCGCATTCGCTAAAGTGTTACCAATTAAAGCAGAAGTAGCAATAACACCTTCAGCAATTTTCACAGGAGGAATAACAACTCTTTTGTTTCCAATAGTTCCAACAAATTCTAAAAACAATTCAGAACGAGCCATTTCAGGTTGGTAATCAAAGGATGTTTTCATTGTATAATTACCACCCATACGATAAGACATCGTTTGATGATTTCCATGAACTTTTTCTCCTTGGAAAGTAACACTATTCCCTTTTACTTGCCCTCCATCCCATTTCAAAACAGGAGTAACTTCAACAACAGCTTTCTTGTTAAAGTATTTTTCAGGGAATCTTCCATTAATAGTTACAGGCACTTTATTTCCAACAGCCTCTAAAACTTGAGGGGTTGTTGTAAAATAATCAGATGGAAGTTCTCCCATCTTGCTACTACATGAAGAGACCATAGCAGCCAAAATCACGAGTAACGGTAGATACAACTTTTTCATCATTTTAGTAAAAATTTTTAAGTTTATAATTTATACATTTTAACAGACAACTCACACTCTTACTATTTATAAGAATCCTATTCTCCGATAGTTAACAAATATATCAAATTTAATAAACTTAGCCAATTAGTTTCCTCCTTTTTTAACAGTTAATTTCAACTCTTAAGGGCACTAGGTTATTATTTAACAGACAATACCTTTTCGTATTCTCCATTTTTCAACAAATCGATTGCTTTAAGTAAACTTTGATTAGAATCATTTACAATTTGAAAATACTCACTCAACCCCCACAAATCTCTAGCTATTAATGCCTTAATGCGTAATTCGATTTGGGAGAAAGAGCTTTGAAACTCTTCTTTGTTCTCTTTTATTCCACTTTCTTTTGCTGTTTTTTTCAACAATGAAACCAAAGCCTCATTTAAATGGAATTCTCTTTTGAAGAGATCAAACTGTGAATAGGTAACTCTTAGTTTTTCACGATTAGACTCAATGTATTTTGTTCCGGCTTTAAATAAAGCACCTTTCAATATTAAATCACGAAATAAGGGTGTGGTTTGTGTTGTGTCTATAGGAACAAAGCAATCAGGCATAATACCTCCCCCTCCATAAACTGCTCGTTTGAGTTTCTTTGTTTCAAAACGTAATGAATCGTCAAAATGAATACTATCGGAGCTTAGCATTTCACCGTGTTGGTATCTATTATAAATTTCCACCTCATAAGGAGTAGTTGTTTTATTATTAACAGAGTCACCTAAAGTCATTGATTGATATGGCTTTTGTATAGAACGTCCAACAGGAGTGTAATATCGAGCTACCGTTAGTCGCATCATGGAGTAATCGGGTAATAGTATTGGTCTTTGAACCAAACCCTTACCAAAGGTTCGTCTACCTACTAATACTCCTCTGTCCCAGTCTTGAACAGCTCCGGCAACAATCTCACTTGCAGAGGCAGAAAACTCATCAATCAAAATAACTAAGCGTCCTTTTCGAAACAAACCATTCCTTTGAGCTGAATACTCTTTTCGAGGATAAACCCGCCCTTGGGTATAGACAATTAGCTCTTTATTCTTCAGAAAATCATTTGCAATATCTACAGCAGCATTCAGATAACCTCCACCATTACCTTGCAGATCAAGTATCAAATCTTCCATCCCTTTGGACTGCAACTCTTTTAATGCACGTTGGAGCTCCTTGGATGTCTCAGCACCAAACTGATTTAATCGGATGTAACCAATGGTGGAATCAATCAGGTAAGAGGCATCTAAACTAAATACCGGGATTTTATCTCGAATCACATCAAAAGACAGAGGTTCTTCAACTCCTCTTCTGGAAACAGTAAGATGAACAGAAGTACCCTTAAGACCTTTCAACCTCGACATAATTTCATCAGTCGTCATTTTAACTCCTGCAATAACTGTATCATTTACCGCAATGATGCGATCACCAGCCAGAATACCCACTTTTTCAGAAGGACCGTTACTTACAGGTTGAATAACTAACAATGTATCTTCCATCATTTGAAATTGCACACCAATCCCATCAAAATTTCCTTGTAAAGATTCAGTGGTCTTTTTGACCTCATCTTGTGTCAAGTATGTAGAGTGTGGATCTAGCTTATCCAACATACCTCGTATAGCTTCTTCCACTATTTTCTGTTCATCTACTTGATCTACATAATGCTTCACAATCTCATTTTCTGCAGCTAAAAGTTTATATAAAGAGAGTGTATCCTTAGCATGTAAACCAATAGTCAAGCACAGTAAACCGGTGATTAAAAAGAGGGCTTTTTGTTTCATTTATATGTCATTCCTTTAGGTAAAAACTGAGTCACATCTTTTCCAAAGACTAAAAGTTCTCGCACCGTAGTCGAGCTTATACAGGTTAGTTCAGGTTCAGTAAAAAGCAAGATGGTTTCAACACCTGATAATTTGCGATTGATATCCGCAATCGTTTCCTCATATTCAAAATCTTTGACTGTACGGATTCCACGAACAATCAAAGTCGCCTTCATATCCTTTGCAAAATCAATAGTCAAAGAATTATAGGTTTCTACTCTTACTCTAGATTCGTTTTTATAAAGCTCCCGAACCATACTCAATCTTTTCTCTAGTGGGAAATAAGTTTCTTTTCCTTCATTAATACCAATACCGATAATAATTTCATCAATAAAACATAAAGCTCTATTCACTACCGATTCGTGACCAATGGTAAAAGGATCGAAAGTACCTGGAAATATAGCTCTTTTCATATTACTCACCTTTTTCTAAATCTTCTTCTACAACTAAGTTGTCAATAATAAAATGTTGTCTCTCCATCGTGTTAGTTCCCATATAAAAACGAAGTAAGTCACTTACTTTATCCGTTTTTCTCAATGTAACACGCTCTAAGTGCATATCTTTTCCTATAAAATGCTGAAACTCATCAGGAGATATCTCGCCTAAACCCTTAAATCGAGTAATTTCAGGATTGGGTTTCAATTCTTCTATTGCGTTCATCCGCTCTTCTTCTGAATAGCAGTAAATAGTTTTCTTCTTATTTCGTACACGGAAAAGTGGGGTTTGCAAAATATAAACATGTCCTTTCTTTATCAAATCGGGAAAGAACTGTAAAAAGAAGGTTATCAATAGCAATCGAATATGCATACCATCCACATCAGCATCGGTTGCTACAATCACCTTGTTGTAACGCAATCCTTCAATACCATCTTCAATATTTAAGGCTGCCTGTAACAAGTTGAACTCTTCATTTTCATAAACCACTTTCTTGGTCAAGCCATAAGAATTCAATGGTTTTCCTCGTAAGCTAAAGACCGCTTGTGTATTCACATCTCTACTCTTAGTTATGGAACCACTAGCTGAATCACCCTCAGTAATGAAGATGGATGATTCTTCTTTCAACTCTCCGGAGTCATCATTAAAATGTACTCTGCAATCTCTGAGTTTCTTATTGTGCAAGTTTACTCGTTTAGCTCTTTCACGGGCTATTTTAGTTACACCCGCCATAGCTTTACGTTCTTTCTCAGACTCCTGTATCTTTTTCATCATTACCTCTGTGATGGCTGGGTGCTTATGTAAAAAGTTATCTAAGTCTTTCTTTAGAAAATCTCCAATAAACTTATAAACCGTAACACCTCCATTGGGAGACATATGGGTGGAACCTAATTTAATCTTGGTTTGGCTCTCAAACATCGGTTCTTCCACATTGATAGCTACAGCAGCAACAATACCATTTCGTATATCAGCAAACTCATGGTTCTTATCAAAAAAATCACGTATTGTTCTAGACACATGTTCTCTAAAAGCACTTTGATGAGTTCCTCCCTGAGTAGTATGCTGCCCGTTTACAAAAGAGTAATACTCTTCACCATATTGGTTAGAGTGTGTAAATGCAATTTCAATATCTTCTCCTTTCAAGTGAATGATAGGATAAAGAGCATTTGCAGTCATATTATCATTCAGCAAGTCAACTAAACCATCTTTCGACTTAATCTCTTTCCCGTTAAAAACAATGGTTAATCCGGCATTTAGATACGTATAGTTACGCAACATCTGCTCTACAATGTCATCTCTAAACCGATAGCCTTTGAATAAAGCCTCATCCGGCTCAAAAGAGATATAAGTTCCTGAAGCTTTTCTTGACTCTTCAATTATATCCTTCTCTAGGTTTCCTTTTGAAAAACTGGCGACTCTAACTTTATCTTCCCGATAACTACGCACCTCAAAGAATGAACTCAATGCATTTACCGCTTTTGCTCCCACACCATTCAGTCCAACACTCTTCTTAAAAGCTTTACTATCGTATTTACCCCCGGTATTCAAAACACTAACAGCCTCAATCATCTTACCTTGAGGAATACCCCGTCCATAATCTCTAACAGATACACGCAACTCTTCATCAATCGTAACCTCTATTTTCTTCCCGGATTTCATTTTAAATTCATCGATACTGTTATCGAGAACCTCCTTGAGAAGAACATAGATACCATCTTCAGCGTGTGAACCATCGCCTAACTTCCCAATATACATCCCGGGACGCGTACGAATATGCTCCATGTCACTCAGATGACGTATATTATCATCGTTATAAATCACTTCTTCTTGCAATAAAGCTTCGTTGAGTTTTTCCATAATCAATCAATCTCTTTTATATAGGCTCTACGACGTTTGTGTTGTACGGTTTCAAAATACCCCCACTGAGCCTGGACTTTGTTGTTGAGTTCTAGTTCCGGATTTGTCTCAGCATACTTAAATCCCAACTTATGATAAATAGGAATTAAATCTGAGAAAAGCAACGCATTGACCCCTTTATTCTGATACTCCGGTTTTACAGCCACAATTAATAGGTCTAATATTTTTGATCTGCGTTTCATAAATAAGGCTTTTAACAAAGGTATCCAACCAAAAGGTAATAGTTTCCCTTTTGCTTTTTGCAAAGCCTCTGATAATGAAGGCATAGATACACCAAAAGCAACTAGCTGATCCTTTTCATCAACAACAAGAGTCACCATTCTTAAGTCCAGTAAAGGAAGATACATCTTTACATACTGATCTATTTGTCCTTGCTTCAAGGGAGCAAATCCGTATAGCGAGGCATAAGCCTCATTCATGAGTTGGAATATAGCATCTCCATAGTCTGCAGCGATTTTCTTTCCTGAACTATATTTTTTTATCTTTAATTTATATTTTTCTTTAACTATATTCGTTATACGCAGGTGTTTTTCAGGAATTGCATCGGGTATAGTAATTTTAAACTCCACCCAATCGACATCCTTATTATAACCCAGTTTTTCTAAATGCTTTGAATAATAGGGATAATTATAAATGGTAGCCATTGTACTTAACTGGTCAAATCCATCGACCAAAAGTCCCAAAGCATCTAAATCGGTAAAGCCAAGAGGACCGTGAATTTCAGTCATCCCTTTACTCTTCCCCCACTCTTCTGCCGTTTTTAACAAAGCTTTTGATACTTCTATGTCATCTATAAAGTCAATCCATCCAAAACGAACAGCTTTTCTATTCCATACTCTATTTGCTTCATGATGTATGATTGCTGCAATTCGCCCCACAACCTGATCCTCTTTATACGCCAAGAAATACTCCGCTTCACAAACTTGAAAGGCTGAATTTTTCTTAGGATCAAATGTATCTACCATTCCATCATATAAGTCAGGAACCGAATAAGGATTATCTTTGTATAGTTCGTAATTAAAACGTATAAATTTCTTTAATTCTTTTTTTGAGGAAACTTTTTGTATTTCTATTGCCATTTTTACAACATTCTATTTAAGAAGTACAAAGATAATTTTTTTAATGTCAAAATGCTTTGTCAGCAAAGTAAAAAACACAAATACGGTGTAACTAAATGGAAAACTCATCAAGAACAAATCAAATCCTAACTTACTCAATACAAGCATATTGTTCACGTGCCTCTTTTCGACTACACCAATTAAAATGCCACCACTCACTTGCCAAAGGTTTGAATCCAACACGAACCATAATTTCGCGTAATAATTCACGATTTGTTTTTTCTTGTTCTGTAATTATTCCTTTTGAAACCAACTGAGCTTCCTCTGTTATATGAGACTCAAAGCCTAAATGATCTACAGGAACTCCCATAGGTAAAGGTTGCTGATTTTCATCTAGAATGCTTATATCTACAGCTAAACCATAATTATGTAACCCTCCTCCATTAGCAGGGTTAGAAACGTATTTATATTTAGAAGTTCCCTTTACAACATTCCACATTTTTTGTTGTACAGACATAGGCCGGGCAGCATCGTAAATAATAAAAGAGTAACTTGGATGTTTTTCCTTTAGTAAGGAATGTGCTTTTACTACCGCTTCAGCTACTTCCGGTATTAGATAAGCCTCTGTCAGATCCTTGTACAATATCTCTCCGGTAAAATTATTCGCTTTAGCATACATTAAATCAACAATAAGTGTGCTGTCTTTCTCCAAAAGATTTACTAAGCCAAGAGAATCTAAATATTGAGCGGTTTTTGTAAGTACTTTAGTTGGAGTCAACTGCTTTTCTAGAATAAAAACAGTATCCGTATTTATAGACCATTCTATCTCCTCCTCTTTATTCTGTTTCTGAAAACAAGCAGAAAACAAAAGAGGGAACAAAAAGCAAGACGCCCATTTCATTGTTCTAATCAAAATGCTCTTATTTCCAAATCAATAAATTGAGAGAGCTTCTCTACAGCCCTGCCTCTATGACTGATCTTATTCTTCTCCTCTTCAGTCATTTGAGCAAAAGTTTTATTATATCCTTTAGGTACAAATAAAGAGTCGTAGCCAAAACCACTTGCTCCTCTCTCTTCTGTTATAATTTCCCCTTCAACAACTCCCTCGAAAAGATACTTCTTTCCTTTCCAAATCAGAGCTATAACCGTTCTAAATCGTGCTGAGCGATCTTCCACTCCTTTTAACTCTTTTAATAATTTGGCTCGGTTAAGGCCATCATTATGAGCTTCTCCTCCATAGCGAGCTGAATATACACCAGGAGCACCATTTAAAGCATACACCTCTAATCCAGTATCGTCAGAAAAGCAATCACGTTGATACTTTTCATTTATATACTGCGCTTTATATGCTGCATTACCCTCTAAATTTTCTTCATTTTCAGGTATATCTTCAAAACAAGAGAGATCGGTCAAACTCAATATATCAAGCTTATTACTTAAAATGTGCTTAACCTCTTCTAGTTTATGTTTGTTATGAGTTGCAAAGACTAATTTCATATCATTGTTGTATACTCTTTCGTTTTGGACGAACTTTTATTTGGTCAAATCCTTTTCCATAAACACCTATTACTTCACTTTGCGAAATAAAAGCATCGGGATCAATATCTTTTATCAACCGAAAAATTTCTACCGACTGACTTTTTTTGGCTAGAAGGAAAAGAATTTTCACCTCTTCCTTACTGTACCATCCTTTGCCTGAAAGTACGGTTACTCCCCTACGCATTACATTTTGAATTTCCTCGGCTATTGTTTCATAATGTTTAGAGAAGATAAAGAACTGAACAGACTGCCGAGTACTATTTACCACCCAATCCAACACAAAGTTTGCTATAAACAGCGTAACAAAACCAAAAATGACACGTCTCCAGTCTTCAAAGATAATGTATGAGGAAGAAACAATAATGATATCACAATACATTATGGTTCTGCCCAAGGTAATATCTCTATACTTATTTATAACGGCTGCAATAATATCAGTACCTCCCGTACTTCCATTGCTACTGAACACTAGACCTAGCCCCATTCCACAGATAGCCGCTCCAATGATACAGGCCATAAACTCTTGTCCTTCACCCAGAATTTGAGGGAATGTGCCATCAGCGTTCATTATTATTCTTTGGAATAACCACAGAAAAAAGGTAAGACTCAATATACCATACGACGTGCGTATGGTAAAATTAGATCCTAGCATTCGGAAAGCAAAAAACATCAATCCTGCATTAATAACTAGATTGGTGTATTGAAGAGGTATTCCCACCGCATAATACACAATAGAAGAAATACCCACCACTCCTCCTGTTGTTATTTGATAGGGAAGTAAAAAGGCAGACCAAGCGAAGGCATAACACATCACTCCAAGAGTAATGGTTAAATAATCCTTTATTTCCCTTTTATAATCCACCTTTGATACTTCATTCATAGTTATTACCCTCCATATTTTCTAATGCTATAAAACAATATTCACAATTTTCTTCGGCACTACAATCACTTTGCGCACAGCCTTGCCTTCTATCCACTTCTGAGCACGTTCATCTGCTAAAACGGTTGCTTCTATCTCTTTTGAATCAGCATCAGCAGCAAAATCCATTGTGAAGCGAGTCTTTCCATTAAACGAAATAGAATAACTTATGGTAGACTCCACTAAATACTCTTCAACATATTTAGGCCACTTTGCATCACAAATAGTTTCCTGTTCACCAATAACATGCCACAACTCTTCACAAATATGTGGAGCAAAAGGAGCAATCAAAACAAGTAAATCTCTTAAAATTTCTTTTTTGTAACACTTCAATCCCATCAATTCATTAACACAAATCATAAAAGCACTAATGGATGTGTTAAATGAAAAATGTTCAATGTCATAAGAAACCTTTTTAATAGTTTTATGAAGCGTCTTCAACTCTTTGGGTGTCGCTTTTTCTTCGATGACTATGTATTCCCCCTGACGATTATAGAAAAGTCCCCACAAACGATGCAAGAAACGATAGACTCCATCAATTCCATTGGTATCCCATGGTTTAGATTGCTCGATAGGTCCTAAGAACATTTCATACATACGAAGTGTATCGGCACCATAATTTTCAATGATATCATCCGGGTTTACTACATTAAACATGGATTTACTCATCTTCTCAACCGCCCATCCACAATGGTATTTATCTCCTTCTAAAACAAATTCTGCGGTTTTAAACTCAGGACGCCAAGCTTTAAAGGCTTCAATGTCGAGTACGTCGTTAGAAACAATATTCACATCTACGTGCAAGGGGGTTACATCATAATCATCTTTTAATCCGTGCGAAACAAAGGTGTTGGTCTCTTTTATGCGATAGACAAAGTTACTTCTACCTTGAATCATCCCTTGATTAATTAATTTTTGGAAAGGTTCTTCTGTAACAGAAACTCCTAAATCGTACAAAAACTTATTCCAAAACCTAGAATAAACCAGATGTCCGGTAGCATGCTCTGTTCCACCTACATAAAGATCTACATTTTTCCAATAATTCACTTTAGCTGGATCAGCTAATACATCCGGATTATTAGGGTCCATATAGTGTAAGTAATAGGCTGACGATCCCGCAAACCCGGGCATAGTATTTAATTCCAGGGGAAAAACGGTTTCATTATCAATTAAATCATTAGAAACTACACGCTCATTAATTGTATCCCACGCCCATTGCTTAGCATGTCCCAAAGGAGGTTGTCCTGTTTCTGTGGGGAGAAACTTCTCTACTTCCGGAAGTTCCAAAGGCAGGTTATTCTCTCCAATCATATAAGGCAAGTCATCCTTGTAGTACACAGGAAATGGTTCTCCCCAATAACGCTGTCTGGAGAATATGGCATCACGTAAACGATAATTCACCTTTATCTTTCCCAATTGTTCATCAGCAATAAACTTTTTAGCTTTAGAAATGGCTTTATCTACAGACAATCCATTCAAAACTAATCCGGCACCCTCAAGTCCTTCTTTAGGAGAGTTAATCATGACTCCTTCAATAGCATCAAAGCTCTCTTCAGAAACATCTACTCCTTCTATCAAT
Organism: uncultured Bacteroides sp.; assembly: GCA_964528875.1. Classification (GTDB taxonomy): domain Bacteria; phylum Bacteroidota; class Bacteroidia; order Bacteroidales; family Bacteroidaceae; genus Bacteroides_E. The sequence goes on from CAZGUI010000001.1 coordinate 24,157, forward strand.
GGACGAATTTCTAAACCAAAGTGTTTTGCAAAAGCATGATCTCTACTGTCATGAGCAGGTACCGCCATAATAGCTCCTGTTCCATAGCCAGCTAACACATAGTCGCTCACCCAAATAGGAATCTCTTCATGAGTAATGGGGTTGATGGCATAACTTCCTGTAAAAACACCGGAAACCTTCTTGTCCATCATACGCTCTCTTTCGGTGCGTTTTTTGGTTGCTTTCACATAGTCATCAACTGCTTCCTTAGAGGCAGGTTGCGTCAAAGAGTCTACTAAATCACTTTCAGGTGCTAATACCATAAATGTAACACCAAATATAGTATCAGGTCGAGTTGTAAAGATTGTGAATGATTCCAAACTATCCTTCACTTGAAAAGACATTTCTGCTCCGGTAGATTTGCCAATCCAGTTACGTTGTGTCTCTTTCAAAGAGTCACTCCAATCTACAAAACTTAAGCCACTCAACAATCGATCAGCATATGCAGAAACCCGAAGAGACCATTGTTTCATTTTCTTTTGAACCACAGGAAAACCTCCTCGCTCAGAAAGTCCATCCACCACCTCATCGTTTGCAAGTACAGTTCCTAGCTCAGCACACCAATTCACCATACTCTCTCCTAAATAGGCCATTCTGTAATTCATTAGTAACTCTTGCTTCTCTTTATCGGTTTTTCTATTCCATTCTAGAGAGGTAAATTCAAGCTCTTCAGAGCAAGCGGGACGAATTCCCTTGCTTCCATAATCACTAAAATGAGCGGTTAGCTTAGTGATAGGACGTGCCGTTTTTTTATCTAAGTCATAAAAGCTTTCAAACATTTTCATGAAAGCCCATTGTGTCCAATGGTAATATGAAGGTTCTGAAGTACGTATTTCCCGATCCCAATCGAAAGAGAAACCTATACGATCTAACTGCTCACGGTATCGATTAATATTCTCTTTCGTTGTAATAGATGGATGCTGTCCGGTTTGAATTGCATATTGTTCAGCAGGTAAGCCGTAAGCATCATATCCCATAGGATTTAGTACATTGTAGCCACTTAGCCGTTTATAACGCGCATAAATATCAGATGCAATATATCCTAGTGGATGTCCCACATGCAGACCGGCACCTGAAGGATAAGGAAACATATTCAGTACATAGTATTTCTCTTTTGAAATATCTTCTACTACATGATAAACTTTATGCTCATCCCATTCTTTTTGCCACTTGGCTTCAATTTTTTTAAAATTATACTCCATAATCTTTGCGATTGTTTTTTTACTTTGCATACTTTTTCAAGTGATAGCTACACTGTTATTAATGTTCAGCAGCGAGTCGTTCACTTTACAATTTGTGTTTCACTCAATATAAAATAAAGCACAAAAACCCCTTATAGAGGGATTCAGCCATTAAAATTACAAGTTTCACAAAGATAATCAAAAGAATAGTAGTGTAAAGAGTAATATATTAAGAAGTTATAATGTCCTCGATATTTTTTAATCAGGAATTTAAGATTACCATTCGGTTGATTATCTTTGTATGAAACTAAAGAGCAAATAATTAGCATGAAAAAAATTGGAAATATAGATAAAAGTATTGCACGCACCCCCATGATGAAACAGTTTGTGAAGTTGAAGTCTAACCATCCTGATGCCTTAATGCTCTTTAGGTGTGGTGATTTTTATGAAACCTTCTCTAATGATGCTGTTTTAGCTGCTGAAATATTAGGCATTACTTTAACTCGTAGAGCCAACGGTAAAAATCAATTTGTTGAAATGGCCGGGTTTCCTCATCATGCATTAGATACTTACTTACCCAAACTCATTCGTTCCGGCAAACGGGTCGCTATCTGTGATCAGTTGGAAGACCCTAAAGCTACAACCAAACTGGTAAAAAGAGGGATTACTGAACTGGTAACTCCCGGCGTTTCCATCAACGATAACATACTAAACAATAAAGAAAATAACTTTCTGGCGGCTGTTCATATGGAGCGTAATCGTTGTGGCATCTCTTTTTTAGATATCTCAACAGGAGAGTTTTTAACCGCAGAAGGACCTTTTGATTATATTGATAAACTTCTCACTAACTTTTCTCCTAAGGAGGTATTAATTGAACGGGGAAAGAAAGGCTTATTCAAAGAGCAATTTGGAGACTCCTTTTTCATCTTTGAGCTGGATGACTGGATTTTTACACTGACTACTGCCAAAGAGAAATTATTAAACCATTTTGAAACTAAAACACTAAAAGGTTTTGGCGTGGAGCAACTGGAGAGTGGTATTATTGCTTCGGGTGCTATTCTTGAATATTTAAGCATCACTCAACACAAACAAATCGGACATATTACATCCCTCTCACGTATTGAGGAAGAGCGCTACGTCCGGTTGGATAAATTCACCATTCGTAGTTTGGAGCTCTTAAATAGCATGAATGAGGGAGGAAGTAGCCTGCTACAAGTCATAGACAAAACCAGTTGTCCTATGGGGGCTCGCCTTTTAAAACGATGGGTTGTTTTCCCTCTTAAAGATCAAGCACCTATCAACCACCGTTTGGATATCGTAGAGTATTTCTTTAAGCATCCCGACTTCAAAGAAATACTTGAGCAAGAAATAAAACCCATAGGTGATTTGGAGCGAATCATATCCAAAGTTGCTACAGGTCGTGTTTCCCCTCGAGAAATAGTACAATTACGCAGAGCTTTAGAGGCCATTGAACCCATAAAGGAAGCTTGCCTGTCTGCTCAAGATCCAAACATTCAAAACATTGGTAAAAAAATAGACCTTTGCCTGGCTATCCGAGAACGAATAGCCAAAGAGGTTACAGAAGATCCTCCACTACTTATAAATAAAGGAGGGGTAATACAAAGTGGAGTAAATGAAGAACTAGACAACCTCCGTAATATAGCTTACTCCGGAAAAGATTATTTGATTCAAATCCAGGAACGGGAAAGTGAACAAACAAAAATCCCCAGTCTGAAAATTGGTTTTAATAATGTCTTTGGCTACTACATTGAAGTGCGCAATCTTCATAAAGACAAAGTTCCACAAGATTGGATTCGCAAGCAGACGTTAGTGAATGCAGAAAGGTACATTACGCAGGAGCTGAAAGAGTATGAAGAGAAAATTTTGGGGGCTGAAGATAAGATTTTAGCGTTAGAAAGCCGATTGTTTGAGCAATTGGTGTTATCCATCAATGAGTTTATCCCTGCCATACAAACCAATGCCAATCAAATTGCCCGTTTAGACTGTTTACTCTCCTTTGCCAATGTAGCAGAGCAATATAACTACATTCGCCCCATTATCAGTGATGACATCTCATTAGATATTCGTCAAGGAAGGCATCCAGTAATCGAGAGGCAACTTCCTCCGGGAGAACAATACATAGCCAATGACGTAAAACTAGATGATGCAAACCAACAGATTATCATTGTTACAGGTCCCAATATGTCGGGAAAGTCGGCCTTATTACGTCAAACAGCACTAATTACCTTAATGGCACAAATAGGATGTTTTGTCCCTGCTGAAAGTGCACATATCGGATTGGTTGATAAAATTTTTACGCGTGTAGGGGCTAGCGACAACATCTCGCTAGGAGAATCCACTTTTATGGTAGAGATGAATGAGGCCTCAAACATCTTAAACAACCTCTCTCCCCGAAGCTTGGTTCTCTTTGACGAACTGGGCAGAGGCACCTCAACGTATGATGGTATCTCCATTGCCTGGGCTATAGTGGAATATATCCACGAACATCCTGAAGCCAAAGCCAGAACACTATTTGCTACGCATTATCACGAACTAAACGAAATGGAAAAATCATTTAGTCGTATAAAAAACTACAATGTGGCAGTAAAAGAGTTAAACAATAAGGTAATTTTCATTCGCAAACTGGAACGAGGTGGTAGTGAACACTCTTTTGGTATACACGTGGCTAAAATGGCAGGTATGCCTCCTAGCATTGTAAAGCGAGCGAATAACATTCTACGAGAATTGGAGGGAAGTAGCCAGCGACAAGGGTTGGGAGAGAAACCATTAGCGAAAGTAAGTGAGAATCGGGAAGGAATGCAACTGAGTTTCTTCCAATTAGATGATCCTGTCTTAAGCCAGATTCGAGATGAGATTCTCACACTAGACATTAATAATTTAACGCCTATGGAGGCACTCAATAAACTCAACGAAATCAAAAGTATCGTCACAGGTAAATAATATTTTACAGATTTTGCCATTTATTTTACATTTATTGTAAACCTTTTTTCAGCTTGTGTGTTTATATATTTATTCTTAATCATTTATTAATTTATAAATCCATTTAATCTTAAATTTATGGCATACGGAATTGAACAAATTGAAGGTATTGGTCCTTCGTATGGAGAAAAGCTAAAAGCAGTAGGAATAACTACAACAGAGAAATTATTAGAAAGATGTGCTTCAAAGAAAGGCAGAGAAGAAGTAGCAAAAGAAACAGGTATAGCAGAATCATTGATTCTTACTTGGACGAATCACGCTGATTTATTCAGAATTAAAGGTATAGCCGGACAGTTTGCAGAACTTCTTGAAGCAGGTGGAGTGGACACAGTGAAAGAATTCAAATTAAGAAATGCTGAAAACTTATACGCCAAACTGGTTGAGGTTAACGAAGCTGGAGGAAAAAGAATAGCCGGAAGAGTTCCTGCTGTTAAAGAACTTCAGAAAATGATTGATCAAGCTAAAGAATTGCCTCCTACAATGACTTATTAAGAGGACTAGATAACTTAAAAAAAATACCGATACAACTATATGTATCGGTATTTTTTTATTTAATTTTTTTAGCCGGCCGAAGCATAAAATAGAACCCGATAATAATTAGAGGTACACTTAGCCACTGTCCCATATTCAACGTCATTCCTGATTCAAAATCTACCTGATTCTCCTTCAAGAACTCAATAAAGAAGCGGAAAGTGAAAATATAAGCCAAACAAAGTCCAAAGAAAAAACCCTGCTTTAATTTCTGACTATATTTCTTATATAATACAACCATTACAAAGAAAAGTAACAAATAGGCCAAAGCCTCATAGAGTTGCGCGGGATGGCGTGGAACCTCATCGATGCGATGGAAAACAAAAGCCCAAGGAACGTCGGTTGCTTTACCTATGATTTCTGAGTTCATCAGATTGGCCATACGAATAAAGAATGAAGTCAGGGGTGCAGCAACAGCTATCATATCCAGAACAGCAATATACTTCAACTTGGTTTTACGACAATAGAGCCAAAAACCAATCAACATACCCAACACTCCTCCGTGACTAGCTAAACCGGAATAACCTACTAACTTCCAGCCCCCGGTGGCCATTTTACGAATAGGAAGGAGCATCTCCACAAATCCGGTCCAACTCTGTAAATAATATTCCGGCTCATAAAAAATACAATGCCCCAATCGTGCCCCAATTAAAACACCCAAGAAACAGTAGAGAAAGAGAGGATCGAAAAGAGCCTCCGGAATTTTTTTATCCCGGTACTGATAACGAACAACAAAATAAGCCAAAAGTAGACCAGCTACCCACAGCAAACCGTAATAACGAATGGGAAACCCCAGTATTTTAAATAATTCAGGATCAGGATTCCAGTTAATAACAAGTAAAGTATTCATATTTTTTTACTTAATTTTTTGGCTTAAGTGCTTATAGGTAGCCATTGAAACATTGTATTGATTGCCTAATATAATCATTTTTAGTAGGAGCTCTTCTATCTCCGAGTTTTTTCCTTTCTTTAAATCTTTTTGAAGCGAAGAAGTGGCATCAGGAGCTGTCTTATCTAACACTTGTAGATTAGCCTCAACCAGTCCTTTATTTAACTTGATATTCATTGCCCGAGCCAATGCTTCACTCTCTTGTAGTAAAGAGATAAAACAAGTACGAGGCTCTCCTTCTTTTTGAAGCTCTCCCATTGGAACATCAAAGTAAGCACCGACCAAAGCTGTGGCAGAAATGAAAGCCCATTTCATAAACGTATCTCGCTCAATATCATCCGAAAGAGTAGCTTTTATTTTACTACCCTCTAAATCTTGTTGAATAGCTTCCAGCTCTGAGGTAAAGTGATGATGAGAACTTTTTTTAGAAAAGCCAAACACAATGCGAAAAATAGAGTTTTGCTGGCGTACCACACCGGGTTGCAATAAAGTTCCTAAAATGTAGATACACCCTTCTAAAACGATTCCTTTATTTAGCCTCTTTTGCAAAGCTTGTCCCACACGAAAACCGTTCAACAGAGGTATGATAAGCGTTTGGGATGTAGTAACGCGATTCAACAAAGGAACAATACTGGTTAGTCCGTAGCTTTTAACACAAATAAAAATCACATCCGGCGTATCCCTGTAATCAGTTTCTGCAACAGCAGCAATAGGGTGAATACGAGTTTCACCTACCAGATCTGACTTCAAAAGCAAACCTTGACTTTGTAGAACAGCTAAGTTCTGTCCACGAGCTATGAGAGAAACCGATTTTCCAGCTTGAGCCAGAAAGCCTGCCACATTAGCACCTACTCCACCGGCACCAATTACTAAATATTTTCTCTCCTTGCTCATTAAAGTATGATGTGAGGTTATACATTAAATCGGAAATGCATTACATCTCCATCTTGTACTACGTATTCCTTGCCTTCCACTCTAAGCTTTCCTGCCTCACGAACAGCCGCTTCCGAGCCGTATGCTACAAAATCCTCGTACTTAATAACTTCAGCACGAATAAAACCTTTTTCAAAATCAGTATGAATTACTCCGGCACATTGAGGTGCTTTCCATCCTTTTTCATAAGTCCAGGCACGCACTTCTTTCACTCCGGCAGTAAAGTAGGTCTCTAAATTCAATAACTTGTAAGCCGATTTAATTAAGCGAGCAACACCCGACTCTTCTAATCCCACCTCAGCTAAAAATAACTCTCTGTCTTCATAGGTCTCCAGCTCTGCAATATCTGCTTCCGTACGAGCGGCTACTACTAGGATTTCTGCCTGCTCATCTTTCACCGCATCTCTTACCTGGTCTACATATTTATTCCCAGAAACAGCACTACCTTCGTCCACATTGCAAACATACATCACAGGTTTTGATGTCAACAGATAAAGGCCTTTGAATATGTCTTGTTTATCCTTCGATTCAAACGTTACTGTACGTGCAGCTTTGCCTTGATCTAATGCCTCTTTTACAGCCTCTAAAACATCATAAGTTAATGCGGCTTCCTTATCACCACTTTTGGCTTGTTTTTTTACACGCTCAATACGTCCCTCAACCGTTTCCAAATCCTTCAATTGCAATTCGTAATCTATAATCTCTTTATCACGAACAGGGTTGATGGTAGCATCAACGTGAGTCACATTTTCGTCATCAAAGCAACGTAACACGTGAATAATAGCATCTGTTTCTCTAATATTAGCCAAAAACTGATTTCCCAATCCTTCTCCTTTGCTTGCTCCTTTTACCAACCCTGCAATATCAACAATCTCTACAGTAGTGGGAAGAATACGTTCCGGCTTAACGAATTCAGCCAGTTTATTCAATCGTTCATCGGGAACGGTAATTACACCTACATTAGGTTCTATTGTACAGAAAGGAAAGTTTGCTGCTTGTGCCTTAGCATTTGATAAGCAATTGAAAAGTGTAGATTTCCCCACATTAGGTAAACCTACAATACCACATTGTAATGCCATTTATCTTATTTCTTTTATTTATTATCTATACTAAATGGATTTTCCCTGCTTCAAAAAATTACGAATCTATTGATCGTACAGAGCAAAATCTTTTTTTGTGAGTGCAAAGATAAGGATTCTTTTATTATCATAAGGAGTAAATAGAGGTTATATCACCCCAAACCGAGAACTACAACACAAAGACCCTACCACAGACCGTATATTTAATATTCTAAAAAAAGAAACTGAGTTAAATGCAACTATTGTACTTAACGACAAGTGTTTATATCGGTTCATTTTTCAAAAAAAGAAAGTGTTTTATGAATAAAAACCCTATCTTTGCAGAGCAAGAGTTATGCTAACTAATGGCATAAAGGGAATGTCGTGAGAATCGACAACAGTTACCGCTGCTGTAAGTTCTACCATGAAAAATGGAACAACCATTCACAAATCCACTGGATTATTTCCGGGAAGGAGAATGCGTTGAGAACAAGTCAGAAGACCTGCTTTTGCATTTGGATTTTACAACCTGCGGTTTTACAGAGGGTAAATCAAATGCTTTCTATAGCTATGAATAGAATCTAATTCTTAGATGCATTTTATTTCTTTTTGAGTAACTACTCCTACCTCTCCTTTGTATCAACTTCGTGTTGTTTTAATCTTATAATTACTGAATTAATTAAACGTTTTCAATAATAAGATTTAAAAGACATGATTAAAAAATTAGTATTTGTTTTAGTGGCATTCTTTGCTTTTTATGCTTGTTCTGACGATGACAAAACGCAGTTACCGGCACCGGAAGTAACAGATGTTGTAATTGAAGGCTCTTCTTCAGAAGAAAATCCTCTTCAGATAGAGCTAGGAGAATCTCTCTCTTTTTCTTTAGACTTAAAAGAACAGATGGATGTAGCCTACAGTTGGATTTTGAAAGACCAAGAAGTAAGTACGGCTGAAAAGTTTACGTTTACTCCGGAAGAAACCGGAGAGTATAAGTTAGCAGTTAAAATGACTAATGCAGATGGCATTTCTTCTGTTAAAGAAATAGGTGTCATCACAGTGGTGCATGCCATTCCTGTCATCAATAATCTGCTTTGTGATGGAGAGGTTGTTTCAGGAGCGATTAAAGTAACAGCTACTTCTGAGTTGGTTTTTAAAGTCGATGCAGAAAAAACAGACAAAGCAACATTCTACTGGATTATGAATGGAGACACTATACCGAATGCCAAAGAAGCCACTTTGGATTTTAAGCTAGGGCTATCCGGAACCCTTTCTGTAGCAATAGTCAACCCAGATGATATTTCGACTACGCAAGAAGCAGAGTTGGTTGGTCCTTATAAAAATGGAACTTTTGTTTTCGGGACATCGTATACCGGACTTTGCTTCATCGGTGAAGATGGGGTACAGGAAAATGACAATGTGTATGAAACCATAAATAAAGGAGAGAAACTGGGAGACAACGGAGTAAACGACTTGCAAATCTACAAAAACAAAGTTTATTTTTTAATTCCTTCGCTCTCTTATTCAGATAAACGTGCTCAAATTGTTGTGGCAGATGCTCAAACCTTGAAAAAGATAGATGTTATTACAGCCACCGGATTTAGTTCTTCCGATTTGGGAACCATTTATAACTTAGCCATCATCAATAATGATAAAGCGTATATAGGCAGTAACCTCATCTCGGCCGGAAATACATCCAGTGTAAAAGTGTTAGATTTGAAGGAACGTGTAATGGCTGATGGGGTAATCGAAGGGACTTCCGGCAAAATGGGAACCGATGGCCCGGGATGGGCACGCATGTTAACTCTTGACAAACAGACCTTAGTGGCTTGCGGAGGGAAAATACAAGTAATTAACCACGAAACGGATAAAGTTGAAAAAACCATTGACTTTAAATCGGGACAGGTTATAGATGTAATAAAGGGAAAAGACAAAAAGGTTTATGCATTGGTAAATGCAGAGAAAAATTCCGATCCCGGTTTTGTTGCTACTTTAAACACCGAAACATTCGCTATTGAATCGGAGGAGAAAATGATCTACAATGAGACAAACATCTCTTTTAACGGAGGAGGTATGGGAATGACCAACTCTAGAGTAGCCGTATCTCCGGTTACTGATGAAATCTTCTTCTCTGTGGCAGGAGCAAGTGCCTGGTCACCTAGCTCCGAAATATACAAATACAATTACACTTCCAAAAAGATGGATTTATTTGCAGATGCAAAGAAAGACTCCAGAGCATCGGCTATTAATGGATATATGGGAGTTGACTCCCAAGGAATCCTTTTGGTTCCTTTGAGTGGCGCCTACTCTTATCAAAATGAAGATATAGTAGCCTATGACATTAAAACCGGAGATAAAATAGCGAATCACAAAAGACTAAAACAAGGCGAAGGAAGTGCTTATCCCACTTGGCTGTCTAGATAAATGAATCTATTAACTTATTAAAAAAAAGACATGAAAAAGAATATAATTTTAATCACATTATTGGCAGTATTTGTGTTAATGAGTTGTTCTGATAAAGATGAAACAGCAACCATCAATTCGATACAAATAACAACCGCTCTTCAGGTGAAAGTGGAAGATACTAATACACTAAAGGTCGAAGTATTACCTCAAAATGCAACAGAAAAAGCTGAACTTCAATGGAGTTCTACTGATAATAGCATAGTAGCAGTTGATGAAGAAGGTGGCATCACCGCTTTAAGAAGTGGAGAAGCTACCATTAAGGTGGAACTGGTGAGAAATCCTGCTATCTTCTCTGAGTGCTTAATTACAGTAACTGAAAAAGAGGGCCAATTAGCACCCGATGCGGTTATAACGTTTGAAGACCCTATGTTAGCCGCAATGATATTACAGTACGATACCAACAACGATGGACAACTACAATATTCTGAAGCCCTTGAAATCAGACAATTATTGATTGGTAGTAGTGGAATAAAATCATTGAAAGGTATAGAGTATTTAGAGAATTTAGTTACTCTGTCGGCACAAGGAAATATGCTGTCTGAGGCTGATTTATCTGCAAACAAACACTTGGGCTACCTTTATTTATATGGTAATATTCTAGAGTCGGTTACTGTTTCTAATTTAGAGTCTTTAACAGAGCTAAATTGTGGTGCTAACCGACTTAAAGCTATCGATGTTACAACAAACCCCAATCTAAAAGTTTTAAATATTTCCTTAAATCACGAAGGACGAGGTAATAATGGACAAGGCATAACCCGGTTGGATGTTTCTCAGAATAAAAAACTGAAAAAATTGGACTTGAACTATACCAATGTTTCGGAGTTGGATTTGAGTAACAATCCGGAATTAAAATGGATTGATTTTGGATTAACATCGTATACTAGCCCTGATACTGATCCTATTACACAAATAGACTTTTCCAACAACTTAAAGCTAGAGCACATAAAATGCGATGCAATGGTAAGAACAGCGGGATTAGATGGAAGCATTGTTAAAGACAAAGTGGGTCTGAGTGTTCTTGATGTAACCATGTTACCTCAATTGAAATACTTAAACTTTGAAGGAAACAGCATTAAAAACATCGATCTTTCAAAAAACACAAAACTAGAGCAATTGACTTGTTCTCGTAATTATTTAAAAGAGCTGGATATTACTAATAACACGCTATTGGAGCGATTGATTTGTGAGCGCAACGAACTTACAGTTTTAGATTTAGAAAAGAATACCTCCTTGAATTATTTGAACTGTGCAAATAATAAGATTCAAAAGCTAGATATTAGTCAAACTAGCATGAGCTATCTTTTAGGACAGAACAATCAAATTGAAGTGTTCAGTTTAGGAGATAAAGTATTTGACTCTGTTTGGGGCAATGATAAGAAACCTTATTTATATTTGAACCTCAATGACAATAAAATCTCTTCTCTTGACGTTAGTAAACAGGTAAATTTAGCTTGGTTAGAGATAAACAACAACGAACTAACTCAATTAGATATTTCTAATTGTTCCTACTTAGGCGGAGCTTTATTGAATAACAATAAGGTTTCAAAGCTAAATGTGGCTCATATTTCCCGCATTTGGGATCTTCAAGCTAGAGATAATCGCTTAAGTGGAGATCTGGATGTATCTCATCTAAATAACTTGGGAACACTTTATTTAGATGGTAATGCGGGGTTAAAAAACATATACGTTTGGAGTACCTTTAATAAGGATTGCTCAGCATACGTATCTAATCATACCACTGGGTTTACAGGTTCAGTAAAATGTTACACAAAAGACGACACAGCAGCTTGGGTAAAGAAATAGTCGGACTTATTTTGTAAAGAATGAAAAATGGCTGGATGTAATGAAACATCCAGCCATTTTTTTATCTCCTTTTAAGCTATTTTTCCATTTCCCACTATCCATTCAGCTTGATTTTTCACCACCTCTTAACACCTGCCTTTTAAGGATTGTGAGTGGGTTGTTAGTCGGTCTAGGACCGAAGACCTGTCGGTCTAGGACTGAAGGGTCCTCGGTCTAGGACCGAAGGGGCTTGGGTCTTAGACCCATTAATTGAGTATCTCTTTACTTCTCCTTATTCGTGTCTTTTTCCAGCAAGAATTCAACAGTTTTTAGTTTTTTATGGGTGAATACAATATGTGCCGGAATCTCGCCGGTAATTACCTCCCATTTTTTCTTTCCCTCCGGAGAAAAACAATATAGCGTACCGGAACTCACATAGTTCTTTGCATCAGTAACATAAATATCTTTTGTTTCAGGATGTATGGCTAGACCATAAGGAATCGTAATGTATTTCTCTGTACCATCGGTAATAAATTTCTTGTTCACCAAAGTCTGTTTCTGTGTATCAATAATTCCATAGGTAATGGTATTCTTCCCCGTTATGTGGCTCCATTCTGTACTATACAAATAAATGGAATCGCCACTAGCTGTCATATTGCTACAGGCAATATTCAAGGTTTTACTTACTTTGTCCTCTTTATCAATAATAAACAGCTTAGAGCTGACATGAAAATAATCGCCTCGGGAACTAGCATAGATATTCCCCAAATTATCAAGTTCCAAACGGTGCAAATTAATACCCACTTCTATTTTTTTCTCTTCTTTAAAAGTATCTAAATCAATTACAGAAACAGTATTATCATAATTGGGAACACGATACCCCCCTGAATTAGCCACATAAAGTTTATTATTACGTATCACCATTTCTTCGGGTTGATAACCTACCATACATCGTCCCACAATAGATAAGTTGGTTGTGTCTATCTTTGTAACACACCCTAGAGGAGCATTGGGTGTAATTTGAACCGGTCCGTTATAAGAGCTGACATACGCATAGCCTTGATTGAACACTACATAGCGACAGTTAGGAATCGTAATTGAACCTTCGTGCTGACCAGTTTCCAGATTCATTACTTCTACATAATGAGAACAATTAATCACTGCATATAGCTTATTTCCATAGATCTGAATATCGTTGCCTACATCTCCCAAATACAGTGTTGATCCTGGGTTTAGTGTGGGGTAAATATTACGAAAATAAGTGCCTAATGAAAAATCAAAATAATCAATTGAAGATTTATTGCCTCCCATATTTGCTTCATTGAGAAGAAAGAAACCTTTAACAGATCCTTTAGGTACTTCCGGAGGAGCTACCGGAGTAATCGAAGGAGGAACAATTTCATCAATATCGCCTCTACAGCTACATATTAGGATAAGAAAAAACAGGAGAAGGGTATGTTTACAAAGAGAATAAAACGGTTTCATTGGGTTTATATTAAAAATTCACACTAACAATAAACTTAAAATTCGTCCCCGGCATGGGATGATTCAGAACAATGTCATACTGCTGATTGAATAGGTTATTTACCTCAGCAGTTAACTGCAACTCTTTACGCTTCCAACGAAAAGACTTCCTAAGTGAAAGATCGTGTGTATACCAGGGCAACACATAATAATCTCGATCATTATCACTACTGGTATACCGCTCACCGGAATAAATAAAGCTATAATTTAACCCCCAACTTTTATAATTGGTACTAAGAATGGCCGAACCACTATGCCAAGGAATATAGGGAATCTGACCTTTATACGACACATCGTGCTGTCCATTAGAACCTAGTTCAGGATACGTATAATCTCTAGCTTGCTGATACGTATAACTCAGTCGCACCTCCGATTTTAGTTCTTTTGTCCAGTTCAAATCTGCCGAAATCGAGGTCTCTAATCCTTTTATTTTAACCATTCCAATATTCATCATAGTCCAGCGATAAGAAGAAGCAGTGGGTATGGCTACAATTTTATCTTTAATCTCGTTATAATACACATCTACTTGTCCATTAATGTGTGTAATAAAAGCGTTCTTGAACGCTTTGGAATAAGTTACACCGATGTTATATTGTGTAGGATATTCAGGACGTAAGCGCGATATACCACTCCCAATCACTGCATAGAATATCTCATTAAAAGTAGGTAGTCTAAATATCTTTTTATAAAAGGCACGTATATGAAGATCGTGCTTCAACCAAGGTTGATAAGAAACAATCACAGTGGGCATATATTCATCCCATTTGTTATTGACTTTTGCAAACTTTTCATAAATCTGAGTAACCTCATTATAGCTTGTTCCTTGTAGGAAGGTTTCGTAGGCTAACGTGGTTAAGAAACTAGCTTGTATTTTTACTTTTTCAAAAGAAAAAGAGCTGGCTAAAGATACCCAACCGGTATGGCGCTTGGGGTGAATGAAACTCTGTACATTGGAGTTTAATATATTCCATTGATAATCGGTAGAAAAAGAAAGATTCCAAAAAGGCAACAGATTAAACAAGTTGGCAGAAGACACATAAACCTCTTGCTGCATATATTTATTATCCACATAAATAATCTCCTGTTCGTCTTTTTTGGGATCGGCTAAATAGCGCATATAATCGTAAGCATACTTCGCTTTTATCTCGGTGGTATATTTAGGGGTTAGCTGTTTTTTTACTGAACTCTGAAAAAAGAAGTTTCTATCCCATTGACGCCCTTTATTCTGAAACCTTCCCGGTTCCTTTTTTACTACTGCCCCGGGTAGCCCTCTTTCTGAAGCATAAAAATAGGCTTTGGTTTTCCACTCCCCTTCTCTTATTTTTCCAAATAAAGAGTGTTCCATCCTAAAGGCTTCTATCTCTCCATTTTCACGCACCATAGTTGTGTCATAGGAGTCTTTCACTCTATTCCTGAACTTATATTTCCCATTAGAATAGGTATAGTCCGTATGAAAAGAACTACTCAAATTATCAGAAATCTTTTGCTCCCACACCACAGAAGGATTCACCAAACCAAAAGAACCGGTCTTAACGGAGGCTTTGACATGATAACTTTTATCCTCTTCAAATCGAGGTTTTTTAGCCATCATATAGATACTACTGGCCGAGGCAAAGTCTTTAGCCGATTGAAAGATGGCACTCTTCTGTCCGTTATACAAAGAAATAACCTCCATATTATCTAAGGAAAACCGCCCCAAATCGACTACACCATTTTGAGCATTCCCTATCTCAATTCCATCATAGAATACCCCCACATGTTCGGAACCTAACCCCCTAACATTTACTGTTTTGAATCCCCCAACACCTCCATAGTCTTTAATCTGTACTCCAGAAAAATAACGCAGAGCATCGGCAACAGAATGAGCACTCAATTGTCCTAAGAGTTCTCCGGAAAGTGATTGAACGGGTATAATCTCCTTGGGTATATAGTTTTGGGTAACTGTAACTTCCTCTAAAACCTGTATACTATCTAATTTACTCTGAGCCATAAGATATGGACTACTAAATAGTAGCATACAGATTAGAACAAATTTCAAAAACTGCTTGTAGCACATAATTGTCATCAATTATTAATCAAACAGCTTACAGAAAACAAATGAAGATAGATTCTTTTAGAAATCAAGAAGAGCAATAGAATAATACGATTCTCCCTCCTAAATAGGATCTGTGTCTTCAGCTTTACTTCCCGAAAGCATTAAAACAAAGTCTTTTGGCAGGTTTTCTGACTTATCTCCTCTTTGACACTTCCTTCCCATTCCTAGTGAACAGTGGATAAAGTACGGTCAAAGATATGCTATGGAGTTTACAGCAGCGGGTACTGTTCAGGACTTACACCTGATTCCCTTTTTCATTTTCCGTGGAAACGAATAAAATGACACCAAAAAATTATAGGGTAAAGATACGATTTAAACTAATTCAGTGAAATTTTCGTGCTGATTTAATGACTTTTAAAAAGGAGAAAAGAGGTAGTAAAAGGAACACAGGAGCAGTTAATAATAGTATGATTAGAAAACGAAAGAACTTTAATAGCTTATGCTGATTCTTCAGCAAGTTTTTTGTTCGTTATCCTTTTTTCTTTTCACAGCAACATACAACAGATAGATAAGTAATGCTGTGAAAGCCAATAAAAGGGTAATCATTTCTGTTTTATGTTCCAATGGAGCAACCCATATTTCACTTAAAAAGTCCATACGCCCCAAAATCTCAACAGGTGTCCAAAATATGATGACTGTAGCAATTGCGTAGCGGATATTGGCTCCCCACGAACCAATTCGAAGCTGCTTGATGAACATAAACACAGAGCCAATAAAACACCCTACTCCCACAAGAAGGGTTACCGGATGATGATCACCTAGGAAGTGACTATCGTAACAAAACATCAGCAATAAATAGCAAGTCCACAAAAGCATATTGAGTTCCATAAAGGTAACAATAGAGACGTGACGTGTCATAGGTCGAGCAACAATGACTTTCCTCTTATCCCGAAACATCACCTTCTGACACCAGGTAAAGAACTTGCATCCACTCTTTATACTGAATAAATAGATGAGCATAAACATCACCCAAAAGCCAAAAGAAACAGGCATAATTAAATATTCGGATTTTGTCACAATTTCGCCATTCACTATCTCCGGTTGTACCCCATAACGTGCAGCATAATAGACAAAAATAAACTCCACCCAACCTGTCCAGAACAGCAATCCTCCAAAAAGTCCCCAAAGTGTTTGTTTGGTATCTCCTTTGGCAAACACACCAATAACAACCATAATTAACCCGATTCCACCCATAGCAAAAGCACAATAGTGTAACATCGGTTTGTCCAGCGTCTTCTCCATTATAATCATTAAGGCATGACCTAATGGCATCGTAAAGAGTACCATTAAAAAGGAAGCAATGGTCTTCCAAACATATAACTGTCTTTTCATTTCTTGTTTTTTTTGACAGAAAAAGGGCGTTCTGTCTATTCGGTTGCAAAAGTAGAGACATCTCCAAGACTTCACAATACCAATATGTGGGTATATTTTACAAAGCCAATATATTCTAATCAATTATTAACTACACCTTACTGACTTACCTAGAATCACTTACAACACTTCCACCTTCTGGATATAAAACAAAAGAGTACCCAATTTTAGGTACTCTTTCACACAAAACCTCTTTCTAACACAGAAAAGAAAAAGGTTCTATGTTAGGGTATAATGCATTATTTTGAACCAAACCGTGAGGTATCCACCTCTTTCCGCTTACTTTCTTTGTAGTCACCAAACTTATAACTGAAAGATAAACTCACGTATCTATTGCTAGGAAGAATACGCATATTAAGGTTTTGATTGGCATAATTCATAGTCAAGTTCTTCGGTATCGTAGAATTAAATAGGTCGTTGACCTTCAATCGTACTTCAGCTTTATTATTATTTGAAGTCCATTTCACTCCGGCAGCGACTCCATATACTTTAGATAACGTTGCCGGGCCTTGAATATTTTTACTTATATAATGCCCCGACAGTTCCGCTTTAATATTAGGTTTAGTAGATAGATTAAAGGTATTGTTGAGCATCACAAAACCGACGAAATTATCGTTGCTAAATGAAATATCGTGAAACGGATTGCTTTTAACATGATCATAAAATCCATTAAGAGTTAATCTGGAATCCAACCAACTACCTACACGAAATGGAAGCACAACGTTCAACCCTACTTTTCTTTTAGAATCAAAATTGGTGGTTTGATAGATCAGCTTTAACTGATTTGAAGATTGATAGGGTAACTGAACAAAATAATCATCTTCATAAATGCCATAGAGTGTGAAGATATACTTGTTTTTTAAGATATACGACATCTGCATATTATATGTCCTATAAGGCTTCAAATTAGGGTTTCCATGTATTTCTATATATCCATTTAGATGCGATATAGAGTTAATCATCTCCCAGTAACTGGGATACTCCTTATCCGATCCAAGTGCATATTGTAAAATATGGTTAGGATTAATTATATAAGTCAGTTCCATTTCCGGGTACACACTCCAATAATCGGTGTTTTTGTGTTTGTAATGCTCTCCCGTAACATACGCTTTTAAAGAAAATCTATCTGAAAATTCTTTAGAAAAACCTCCATACAGTTCATAAGAGTACTCATCCAGTTTACTATTTGTATTTGCATCGGAAAGATCTTTATTGGTTAATGAAGAATAGATCTGCGAACTCTTATCGGAAGCATAATTGAACTCCGTTCCATAATAGAGTGCCCAATTGCGACCTAAATCATGACTTTGATCAGCATAAAAAGAGAGACGATGAATGTCTTGTTTGGATTGTGCAGTAAACTCATCTTTTTTAGGTTCCATAAATTCATTGTAATGCTGTGTGGTATGGCTTTTGAAAAAAGTGTAATCTATACCGGTTGACAGTCCAAAACCGGAGGTATAATCCAAAGCTACATTATGCATTTGAATGGGGCTATCGCTCTTTTTCCTGTTTTCTGATTCTGAATAGGTACCTGCAGATTTTGTTTTTGACTCTGAATGTGGCTTGATCTGCCCAGTATAAACTAAGCTCAATTTGTTCTTCTCATTCAAATGAAAGTCATTTCCTAAACGAATATTATGTATAGGTCCTCTTGTGGTCCCCCTATCTCTTTGTTCGATGTTATAGATCTCTCCTTTATAACGATGATGCGATAAGATATCTTCTCCTGAACGTCCTTGTACATAATTAAAGGAGTACATAAGGTCTGTAACTGTTTTGGGAGTACTAAAGAGCAAAGAAGTCCCACTCGTATAGTTATCGTAATGAGATTGCTTATACTCTCCATTGATTTGTCCTTGTAGCTTGGGCGCTTCCGAAAGGTTACTTACTAACACCAGATTAATAGCTGCACCCCGTACGTGATATTGGGGAGGAGCTGTGTACATCACCTCTGCCGACTCGACTCGTTCTTTGGGCATATTTTTCAACAATAAAACCAACTGTTCAGGAGTCATTGTACTTGGCTTGCCATTTAGAATTACTGCTACCCCATTAGTCCCGGCAAGGTTTAGAACTTCATTTTGTTCATAGACTCCGGGTAATTCAAGAAGTGCATCATAAGCATTACTTGCCATTTTGTTTTGTAAAAGTTGTGGCATATCATAAGTCATTTTACCATTGACCACTTTAACCAAAGGGCGTTCTCCTTTGACAACCACCTCAGTCAGCAAATGGTCTTTCAAGTCTAATTGAATAATTCCTACTTCAGGTGTAGAAAACTCCTTGCAATAGGTAGTATAGATTAAATGTTGCACGATCAAACGAAACTCTATTAGCGATTCATTGAAAGAGAAATACCCTAAAGAATCACTATAGGTTGTGTTAACCAATGTGGAGTCTGTTGTTTGCAGCACAATGGTTGCAAACTCTATGGGTTGCTGATCTTTATCAACAAGAGTGCCTTTAATACCCTGTGCATTACTTTTTAGAAAGTAAAGAGAGCATAAAAATAGAAGGATATAGACTTTTTTATTCATGGTTTATACTGTATTTGTTTGTTTCTGACACAAAGGTTGTTGAAAGTTCAGACAAAATGGGTTATCACTTACTTATGAAGTCTTATCTAGTCTTAACAGATTACAAATCGTTCAATATTTCTTATTACATTTGCTTCATCACCCGCTTATTATACATCTATGAAGTCTAATTTTAAGTATATCGTTATTTTCATTATAGGAGCGCTCTGCATCGTATTCCTTGTCCAGCTTTTTTGGCTAAAAGGCTTGTACAATAGCATTGAAATTGAAACCGAGAAGAACATCTTTGAGTGTCTGAGCATTGCTAATTCACACGAACTGGAATTTAGAATGGATAGTTTGGATAACTTATCGGGAGAAGATAAACCTAAGGGGGAAATATCCATTACTCAATCTTTAGGAAATAATGATGACAATACGGAGGATGAATCCGATTCAAAAAAGATGATAAAGAGCAAACAGGTCGTTCAAAGTGGAGATACAATAAAAAGTAAGGAGGAGTTAGGAGATGAAGAGTTTAGCTTAGCTAAATTTGAGAAATTGGGAATAATGATTAGAGAAACGATGCATCAGACTTTCGATTCAATTATCCCCATCCGATTAGATACTCTTCATTCGGCCCTGTTTGAAGCACTGAGAACGAAAGGTATAAAATCGGAGATCTATAAGATTGAAGTCGTTCATTTTCCCAAAGATAGCGTGATGCAATACCTTGAGGTTGCAACCATTAACCAACCTTCATTCATTTTTAACTATACCTATGATTCAGAAAATCAGTTGGGCTACAGAGTTCATTTTGAGCCTTTGACTAGAACCATTTTATCACAGATGATTGGTGTTTTGGTAACGACAGCAATTATTATTTTTATTTTGGCTTTTGCCTTTTGGTATCTCATCCGAACCATTTTCCGACAAAAAACGCTAGAGGAAATGAAGGAAGATTTCACCAATAATATGACACACGAGCTTAAAACACCCATTGCTGTGGCCTACTCTGCTACGGATGCGTTACTTCATTTTGGGGTAGGAGAACAGAAAGAGAAAAGAGAACAATACCTCACAATATGTAAAGAACAATTGGAGAAACTGACCGGACTGGTAGAGCAGATTTTATCCATGAGTGTTGAACGACGACTTAAGCTTATCTTAAAAAAGGAAGAGATAAAAATCAAAGAGCTGTTGGATTCTTTAATAAACGAACATCAGATGAAATCGGATAAAGAGGTTCATTTCCATTTAGATATTCAACCCGAAGATCTAACAGTGAATGGTGACAAGACACACCTCAACAATGTCTTTAGTAACCTGATTGATAATGCCATTAAATATTCCAAAGAAAAGGTCTCCATAGAAATTCAAGCTTATAGAAAGGAGAATTTCTTTATCTTTAAATTAAAAGATAACGGAATAGGTATTCCTACAGACAAACAGAAATATCTCTTTGATAAGTTCTACCGCGTTTCACAGGGGAATCAGCACAATATTAAAGGCTATGGCATTGGTCTTTTCTATGTAAAAATGATTTTGGAAAAACATAAGGGAACCATAGAGGTTCATAGTGTGGTGAATAAGGGAACAGAATTTACAATCAAAATACCGATGGAATAATGGAGCAGACAAACGTACTACTTGTCGAAGACGAACAGACTTTAGCTATGATTATCCGAGATACGCTAACAGAACAAGGGTTTAATTTAACGTTAGCGAGTAATGGAGCCGAAGGGCTAAAGCTCTTTTTTGAAATACGCCCGGATATAATAGTGGCCGATGTAATGATGCCCGAACTTGATGGTTTCGAAATGGTTAGTAAAATACGCCAGACAGATAAAACAACCCCTATTCTTTTCCTTACGGCCCGTTCTGCTATTAAAGATGTAGTTGAGGGGTTTGAGCTAGGAGCTAACGACTACCTAAAAAAGCCTTTCAATATGCAGGAGCTAATTGTCAGAATTAAAGCCTTGGTAGGCAGAGCACAACTAACAAATCCTAAAGAGGAAACAACCGAATTTAGTATAGGGATTTATCGGTTTAACTCAGTAACACAGATTTTATCTTACTTGGATACAAAAGAAGAACTATCGCACAGAGAATCTGAACTGCTTAAACGCTTTTGCATGAATAAGAACAACGTGGTTGAAACACAAAGCATACTCCTTGATTTATGGGGAGACGACAGCTTTTTCAATACAAAGAGTTTACACGTTTTTATCACCAAATTAAGACATAAACTCGAGAAGGATGAAAGCATCAAAATAATTAATGTAAGAGGAATTGGATACAAGTTAATTGTGTAATTATAGCGCAGGTTTTTCTACTTTAGAATTCGCTCATCTTTTTTATCTCCAAAATAAAAACCAGAAAAACAGATGCAATAAACGGCTAATTGAAGTCCTTTATCTGTGTTGGAAAAACATCCCGTAGAATGAATAGAACAGGGGTGTTTTCCTTTTTTACTCGGTCTAGAATGAGGGGTGCTCGGTCTAGGAGGGAAAAAATAACGGTGATTATAAATAGAAAAAAGATGACCTATCTGTTCATTTTCTAAACAAGTTTTCTTTGCTTTATTCTTTTCAAGGTTGAACTATATTCAGTAAAGAACACTCTTCTGTTATTTAATTTTCAACTCATTTAGCAGACGGGTGGCTTTATGTGATTGTTCAATTAAGAAAAGAATATAACGAACATCCACACCAATACAACGCTGCAATTTAGGCTCATACAAATAATCACTACTCATTGCCTCCCAGTTACCATCGAAAGCTAATCCTAATAATTCCCCCTTACCATTAAACATGGCACTACCGGAATTTCCTCCTGTAATGTCATTATCGGAGATAAAACAAACAGGCAATTCTCCTTTTGCATTAGCGTAGCGGCCAAAATCCTTTTGTTGCAACAGGTTTTGTATTAAAGAAGATACGTGAAAATCCGGATCATCCGGGTAGGCTTTTATTTTCTCGAAAATACCTTTGGATGTAGTGTAATAACTATAGTCCACCCCATCTGCAGGCGAATAACTAGCTACTGTTCCATAACTTAAGCGCATCGTAAAATTAGCATCGGAATAATAGTTCCCCTTGGGGTTGAACTTACGAATCAACCGGTTATACTCTCTCTCCAATCGGTTGATTTCGTTTGTAGCCTGTGTAACTCCAAAGTTTAATTCATAATACTTCACAAGTAAATCCATCACCAAGTCAATAGCAACATCATCATAAAAAACGTCCGAAGAATCGCCTAAAAGCGTATAAAGTCCTTCCGAAGTGGTTAAAATTGATTTTGTATATAAATCGTCCACATAAAGCGAAATGGAATTATTATAATCCGAAGCAATGGTTTGATACACCTGAGGGTGATAAATAGGATCTATTTTTTCCTGATAGAGTTTTAACATCGCAGCAAAGACCTCTCTATCCAATGTAAGATTCAACTCATCATAACGAGTCAAAAAATCAGCTACACCTTTCTTTACTGTCTCTTCTTCTCCTTCATAATCAAAGTTCAAGATATCTAACGACAGCTGGGTTAACTCCGGACCATTAAGAAAACACTCTCCAAAATAAGCCATTGCTTTACTTACCTCACGGCGCTGCATATAATGCAAATTTAACTCGGTAAGTAAACGTAAATTCAACTCACGCTCCCTTTCATCAGAGGTTATTAGGTTTTGTAATTCAACCTCTTGTTCTTGACGTTGTTCAATGATACGACGTTCTTTTATGGATCGCTTTTGTCCAATTGCGTTCTTCCAATAATTAGAACTTTTGGCATACTTGGAAGCGTATTGAGCCTGAATTTCCTCGTCTGCATTCATAGCATCCTTCCAGAGCTTTTGTTTCACTCCACGTACATCAATTAGGGCCTGATTAGGGCCATACAACAGCTCCTCTATTCCAAAAGAGGAAAGATAACGATGTGTACTCCCCGGATAACCCAAAGTCATACAAAAATTACCCTCTTCATATCCATCCAAAGAAATGGGAGCCACATATTTGGGACGAAAAGGCTGATTTGTTTCAGAAAAATCGGCCGGTTGATTGGCTGCATCTGCATAAACACGAAAAACACTGAAGTCACCTGTATGTCTGGGCCAAACCCAGTTATCCGTATCCCAACCAAACTTTCCAATGGAGGAAGGAGGTGCAAAAACTAAGCGAATATCGTAATAGTTTTGATATGCAGACAGCCAATATTCATTGCCATCGTAAAAAGCATCTACTTTATAGGTTAAATCGGGTTCGTTAGCTGAATACTCTGATTCTATGACTAACAGGATTGAATCCACTACTTGATTGCGTTCGCTCTCGGTCATCTCTTGAGTAACTGTAGATAGAACACGGGCAGTTACCTCTTGGGTAGAGACTAAAAAACTAACATACAAATCGGGACAAGGAAGTTCATCCACTAAGCGTTCTGCCACAAATCCCTCTTTAATATAATTGTCCTCTAAAGAACTAAGCTCGTGAATTGCATTGAAACCACAATGATGATTGGTAAACAATAATCCCTCATCAGACACCATCACTCCCGAACAAAACCCACCAAAACTAACTATAGCATCTTTCAAAGAGGGTCGTTTTTCGTTATAAAGCTTTTTATTTTTGAGTGAGGCCCCTCTTTGCTTCATCTTTTGCTGCGTTTGTTTGCTTAAATTTCCAACAAACCACATTCCCTCATCTGCTAAAACAGAAGTAGTAATCCCTAAAAAGGCAAAAATCAACAATATCTTATCAAACTTCATTCTATTTATTCAATCGTTAAACGAATATTATCTGTCTTTAATCGTGCTTTAAGCCAATCGTTTATGTTTTTTTCTTCTTTGCCTTTGGGCTTTTCCTTAAAGTTAAAAATAGCCCAGGTAATAGTATCTACACGTGCTGAATCAACATAGCGCTCTAAGCGTTCAGAAATAGAGATGGATTGAATGCCGGGATAAAGCACTTTCACTTCATCCACCAACTTCTCACTTAAGGAGTTATACATCTTATATTTCTCCAGTTCTAACTCCAACTGTTCAATCTCCTCCAAACTCATTTGTAGTTTTTTCTCACTGGATTTATAGAAGTCCTCCATCACCATAGCACGAATGGATGAGATATCTACCTCCTCGTTTTGCATCCCTTGCAACACCGTTAACTTGACTTCGTCCAACTTATAATCTTTCAATCGCTTTTCTACTATAGCCAATGTGGTTTGAGGCACCTCCTCGCCCATCAGTATTACCCGAATCTCTTTATTCCCTTTCTCATAGATTACTTTTTTATCAATAATCTGAGAGTTAGGAAAATCCAGTTGTTCCGATATAAAACGAGAAGCAGAGGTGTTGAATACGGTTTCTTTAATAATACCAAAAGTCAAATAGATAGAGGGTATCATCGTGAGAATGACTATGATAACAATGTATTTCTTTACATTTTTTTCTCGATCTTTATCCACAAATGTCTTAGGTTCAAATTGTAACCAACGTACCCCAATAAATGTAGCTACACTGATAAAAACCGTATTGATGAAGTACAAATAAAATGCACCTAAGAAATAGATTAAGTTACCTGTAGCCAATCCATAACCTGCTGTACACAATGGAGGCATTAAAGCAGTAGCAATTGCCACACCCGGAATAACAGTTCCTTTCTCTTTGGTAGATGCAGCTACTACACCCGAGAACCCTCCAAATAGAGCAATAAACACATCGAAAATGGTAGGTGAGGTACGTGCCAAAAGTTCAGATTGTGCCTCGGTTGAAGGAGTGAGTAAGAAAAAGAGTGAAGAGGTAGCAACACAGAATGCAGTAGTAACTAAATAACTCTTGATGGATTTGCGCAGCAAATCAATGTCGTTTATACCTACAGATAAACCAATACCCATAATAGGTCCCATTAAAGGAGAAATTAACATCGCACCAATAATTACAGCCGTTGAATTAATGTGCAACCCCAACGAAGCAATAAAAATAGCAAAGATTAGCACCCAGAGTTTAGCTCCTTTGAATTCCACTCCCTGGCGCATACTTTCCTCCGTTCCTTTTTCGTTTTCTTTTCGAATATCCAAGTACTCTTTTAAAAAAGACTTGATGGCAAAAACATTTCGACTATCTGTTTTCATTACTTTATAAAGCGATTAATTATAGGTATATTTCTTAAAGGTAAATCTTTTTTCACAAGGTAGACTAAAAAAACGGTTAATAGTAGCGTACGATAGCCCAATCGTAACCACAAATTATCTATAATCACATATTTCCCGGCAACGGATAAGCTACAGGCCAACAAAAAATAGAAAAAGATACCTTTTAGGTCATAAGGTATGGGATATTTCTTTTGACCCACAACATAGGAAAGAATAGTTACTACCAAGTAACCAATGAGCCCCGACCAAGCAGAGGCTATGTAACCATATTGAGGAACAAAAATAATATTGAGTAAAACAATAACGACACACCCCACCAAAGAGAAATAGGCTCCCCACTTTGTTTCGTCAATCAGTTTATACCAAAAAGATAAATTAAAATAAATGCCCATCAGTAATTCTGCTCCCATCACAATAGGTACCACTTTTAGTCCTTCCCAATAGCCCGGAGTAATGATATACTTCAACAAATCCAAATAGAACATTACAATTAAGAAAGCTAACAAAGCAAAAATAATGAAGTATTTCATTGCCGAGGCATACATCTTACCACTGTCCGATTTCTTGTCTTCCCCAAAAACAAAAGGCTCATAAGCATAACGAAAGGCCTGTGTAAACATCGCCATAATCATCGCTATTTTGCTGGCCGCTCCATAAATACCTAATTGAACCCGTGCTTCATTGCCATCACTAAAAAGGAAAGGAAATATGATCTTATCTATCGTTTGATTCAATATTCCTGCAATCCCCAATATTAGAATGGGAAAAGAGTAACGTAAGATACGTTTCATCAGAGGTTTATTAAATCCATGACGTATCTCTTTCAGTTCAGGAATAAAGAAGAGCAGTTGTAGAGAACTAGTGATTAAATTAGCAAAGAAAACATATCCTGCCTGAAAAGAAGGGTCGTACCAAACAAATAAGTCGGGAAATAGCAATACTAATTTAGGACACCAAATTAAGAAGAAGAAATTCAGAAAGATATTTAAAGCAATGATGAACAACTTAATTCCTGCAAATTTTATGGGTCTGCGTTTATACCTTAAATAAGCAAAAGGGATGCTTTGGAAGGCATCTAATGCAACCACAATGGCCATCATTCCAATAAAGCTAGGATAATCAGTATAACCTAAAAAAGAGGATATGGGTTGAAGAAAGGTTAAACAAAGTAAGATAAAAAGCAAAGAAGTAATTCCTACGGAAATTAAAATGGAAGAATAAACTTGTTGGTTCTCCTTCTCTTTATTCATAAAACGGAAAAACCCTGTTTCCATTCCATAGGTCAATAAAACTAGGAAAAGAGCTACAAAAGCGTAGATATTCGTAACGACTCCATAGCCACCAGACTCCACAGCCATAACCAAAACATACATCGGTACAAGCAGATAGTTCAGAAAACGCCCTACAATACTACTTACACCATAAATTACGGTCTCTTTGGCTAAACTAGCTAATTTTGACATTCAATTTGAGTTAATCGAATAATGAAGCCTGATCGGCAAATCCCCCTCTTTGTCTCCCCAGGTGACGATAAGCTAAATCGGTTACTTGCCTGCCTCTAGGTGTTCTTTTCAAAAAACCTTCTTTAATCAAAAAGGGTTCATACACCTCTTCAATGGTTCCGGAATCTTCACCTAAAGCAGTTGCTATGGTAGTTAGTCCCACAGGACCTCCACCAAACTTATCGATAACAGTGCATAATATTTTATTATCAATATCATCTAAACCGTAACGGTCGATATTCAATGATTCCAACGCATATCGTGCAATATCTACATCAATACTCCCTGTACCTTTTACCTGAGCAAAGTCACGTACTCGCCTCAATAAAGAGTTGGCTACACGTGGAGTACCTCGACTTCTAGAGCCAATCTCTGCCGCTGCATCATTAGAGCAATGGATATCCAATATCTTACTGGAACGTAAGATAATTCCATTCAATACCTCATTATTATAATATTCTAAATGCAGATTGATTCCAAAACGAGCACGTAAAGGAGAGGTTAATAACCCACTACGAGTAGTTGCTCCTACTAAAGTAAAAGGACTTAAATCGATTTGAATACTACGAGCCGAAGGTCCTTTGTCTATCATAATATCAATTCGATAATCTTCCATAGCTGAATAAAGATACTCCTCAACTATAGGCGAAAGACGATGTATTTCATCAATAAAGAGCACATCATTGGGTTCTAAACTGGTCAAAACACCCGCTAAATCTCCGGGTTTATCCAACACCGGACCGGAAGTTATTTTCATGCCTACCCCCAACTCATTCGCTATAATGTTTGACAAGGTGGTTTTTCCCAACCCGGGAGGTCCGTGTAATAACACGTGATCTAGTGCCTCACCTCGCATACGAGCAGCCTGAACAAACACCCGCAAGTTATCCACCACTTTGTCTTGTCCTTGAAAATCATCAAAACTTAGGGGTCGGAGAACATTTTCAAATTCCCTCTCTTGTGGAGTGATTTGATGCTCTCTTATATCGAACTCTTCTTCCAAATATTCCATACTCATAGAGACAAAGGTATAAAGATTCCATCTAAATCTAGCTTTTTTTCTTCACCTAAACATCATCTGTTTTTTTATTTATTTCAAGGCTTAGCGTTTTAACTCTTGATATTTATATTAACTTTACCTTAAACAGAATCATTTGTCTATGGAGTTACGTACAATCAACGTTTATAGATACATCACTCCCCTGCGAGAGGGTGGCTCATTGCCTGCATTGGCTGAAGCTGATGATGGGTACAAATATGTAGTTAAGTTCAGAGGCTCTGGACACGGAACCAAAGCGTTGGTATCGGAGCTATTGGGTGGTTTAGTGGCTCAAAGATTGGGATTAAAAATTCCTGAGATTGTGTTTATATATCTGGATGAAGCGTTTGGACGAACAGAAGGCGATGAAGAGATTCAAGACTTGCTACAAGCTAGTCAGGGATTGAATATGGGGTTGCACTTTCTTTCTCCTGCCTACACTTTCGATCCGGTCTCAGCGGATGTAGATAACTTAACTGCATCCAAAATTTTATGGCTAGATGCTTTCATTACCAACATTGACCGTACGGTAAAAAACACGAATATGCTTATTTTTAAGCGGGAACTCTGGTTGATAGACCACGGCGCTTCTTTCTACTTTCATCACTCTTGGGATAACTGGGAAAAAGCGGCATTAAGCCCATTTCCTTATGTGAAAGATCACGTGTTATTACCTTATGCGTATGAATTGGATTTTGTGGATGACAACTGTAAAAAGTTACTGACAGATTCTGTTATTGATGATATGGTAGATACTCTACCCGATGATTGGTTAAATTGGACAAGCGAAGATCTTTCTATTGATGACATCCGCAATGTTTACAAGCAATTTATGAAAACAAGAAGAGATAACTCGCATTTATTCATCAAAGAAGCTCAAAATGCAAGAGAAGCACTTATATGAATATGCTGTGATTCGTGTTCTTCCCAAAGTGGAACGGGAAGAATTCATCAATGTGGGAGTGATTCTCTTTTCTAAACGAGAGCAGTTCATAGGCATTAAATATTTCATCGATAAGGAGAAACTTTTACTCTTTTCTGACGAAATTGATTTCGAATTTATTGAAACCAGCTTAAAAACGTTTGAGAAAATATGCCGAAACAGTAGTTCGGGAGGACATATTGCATCTTTGGATATTGCGGAACGTTTTCGGTGGATAACAGCTGTGAAAAGCTCATGTATACAGACCTCTAGACCTCATCCGGGATTTTCCACAAACCTAGATGAAACACTAAACCGCTTATTCCAAGAACTCGTTTTATAGTCTTTTCCGCACCTTTTCTTGCTTTTATTTATTGCTCATTTGAGAGTACAAAACACCCCCTCTACATTGAACACAGGGGGGTCTTAGACCGACCCCTCCTCGGTCCTAGACCGAGCACCCTTCAGTCCTAGACCGAGGGACCTTCGGTCTAGGACCGACTAAATTCCTATTTTACTGCTTATCCAAATCAACCTGAAATATAAGAATGCCACTAATAGATCACACAACAAGGAAAATCACCACAACAACCTGATAATCAAATAGATAATGAATCAAAAAGAACTATTTTAACTTCATAAAATAGTTTCTAATTTCAGGAGGATATTTTTCTAAACTATAACGCAACATAGTTCGTGGCATAACAAGTGCAAACCGATTTAAGAATTCGGTTAACACAAATTCATCTCTTTTACCCACTTCTCTCAACATCCACCCTGTGGCTTTATGAATTAAATCGTGTGGATGATTCAGATAAACCTCAGCCAAACGTAGGGTATCTCCAAAGTCATTATCTTTTATAAAAGCAGCGGTAGAAAGCATTGCGATACGTTGCTTCCATAAAGATTCACTATGAGCCCACTCATAGAGTATGGAGCGATCTTTATTTAATAAATATTCTCCACTTATATATGGAGCAGAAATATCAACCAAATCCCAATTATTCACACACTCCAGATTATCTACATAATAAAGAAAAATAATCCTCATTTCCTCTTCATCCTTTTTCGTACTGGCTTTACGATATTTTTCTATTAAAATACACAAGCCACAGAAACGCATTTCATGCCATTGGGATTTCATTAGATAATCTACTTCACAAAATGGAAGAGAAGCATATTTCTTTGCTATTTTTCGCACAATAGAAGTCTGAACACCCAAAAATTCATCGTGCGCACCATAACTACCTTTTTCTGACTTAAAGAAAGAAGAATAGCTATCTTTATAGTGTGTACTTTGTTGATTTTTAAGTTCTTCAAGAACCTCCTTATGTGTATTATTTGTAGATTGTAAACGCATCATCTATTCATTAGGGATTATTACAAAAATAAAAAAAGAGAAAGAATAAAGAAACTTATTTCTAAATTTGCGTTATATTAATCATAGAAACATTACCTATGTATAAATGGGTATATTTTAAGTAATAATAAATTAAATGGAAATTTCTTTTCACACACAAGAAATTGAGATGCCAACTATTGATGAAAAGCTTCTCTCTCAATGGATTGAAAAAGTAGCTGCATCACATAATAGAAAAGTTGGGGAAATAGCATACATCTTTTGCTCCGATGAGGTTATTTTGGATACCAATAGACAGTATTTACAACACGATTATTATACTGATATAATCACCTTTGATTATACACAAGAAGAAACAATCAGTGGCGATTTATTTATTGGTTTGGAAACCGTAGCCAGCAATGCTGAAAAATACCGAGTTTCTTTTAAAAATGAATTACACCGAGTATTAATACACGGAATTCTTCACCTTTGTAATATCGATGATCAGACACCCGAGCAAAGAGAGGTAATGGAGCAAGAAGAAAACAAGGCCTTGGCACTAATCAAAGACTACTTAACTACTTAACAACAATATTCTTAGGCTATACTAAACAGAAGAAAAAGTCTGAACTTTTTTATATCTTTGCACTATAAAGTAAGAGAAATACAACAAATGAATTTTAAATACGATGTAATAGTTATTGGAGCGGGTCACGCAGGTTGCGAAGCGGCAGTGGCTGCAGCCAACATGGGCTCAAAGACCTGCCTCATAACAATGGATATGAATAAAATAGCTCAACTGAGCTGCAACCCTGCCATTGGTGGAATCGCCAAAGGACAAATTGTTCGTGAAATAGATGCATTGGGAGGTCAAATGGGACTGGTGACTGATGAAACAACCATTCAGTTTCGACTTTTAAACCAATCGAAGGGACCTGCTATGTGGAGCCCTAGAGCACAATGCGATCGAAGTAAATTTATCTGGGCTTGGAGACAACGAGTGGAAAATACAGAGAATTTACATATCTGGGAAGATACGGTTACAGGTATAAAAGTAAAAAATGGAGAGGTTACAGGAGTAGATACACTCTTACAAGCCCCATTTGAATGCAAATCGGTTATCTTAACGGCAGGAACCTTTTTAAATGGATGGATGCACGTAGGTAAAGTTCAGTTTCCGGGAGGTAGAATGGCCGATGCGGCGTCCTACCACTTAACAGAATCAATAGCACGGCATGGAATTACCTACGATCGGTTAAAGACCGGTACTCCTGCACGTATTGATGGACGAAGTGTTCATTTTGAGTATATGGAACCCCAAGAAGGAGAGGTTGACTTTCATAAATTCTCTTTTATGGATACTAATATCCGACATCTAAAACAGATGAACTGCTGGACTTGTTACACGAATAAAGAGGTACATAATGTATTGAAAAAAGGACTCAATGATTCCCCTCTCTACAATGGACAAATACAAAGTATTGGCCCAAGAAACTGTCCCAGTGTAGAAACTAAAATTGTAACTTTTCCGGATAAAGAGAAACATCAAATATTCCTAGAACCGGAAGGAGTAAACACCAACGAATTTTATATTAATGGCTTTTCTTCTTCCCTACCTATGCATATACAACTGGAGGGGTTAAAACAAATGCCTGCCTTTAAAGATGTAGTTATTTACAGACCCGGATATGCTATTGAATATGATTTCTTCCACCCTACTCAATTAACCCATACCTTGGAATCCAAGAAAATAAAAAACTTTTTTATGGCCGGGCAAGTAAATGGCACAACCGGTTATGAAGAAGCTGCAGGTCAAGGATTAATTGCCGGGATAAATGCACATATTAATTGTCACGGAGGTGAACCGTTTACCCTCAAACGAGATGAAGCATATATTGGGGTATTAATTGATGATTTGGTTACTAAAGGAATAAATGAACCTTATCGTATGTTTACATCAAGAGCCGAATATCGCATTTTACTACGTATGGATGATGCAGATATTCGCCTTACAGAAAAAGCATGGGATCTTGGACTTGCTACCAAAGAGAGGTATAATTTACTAAAAACAAAAGAAGAGGTAATCAATCAACTGATTCATTTCACGGAAAACTATTCCATTAAACCCGATAAGATAAATAGTGGTTTAGCAGAACTAGGCACTACCCCATTACAACAAGGAGTCAAATTAATCAACTTAATTACACGTCCTCAAGTAACGCTTAAAAATATAGCCACTTATATACCTGCACTTCAACGGGAACTAGATGCTATTATAGACAGAAAAGAAGAAATTATTGAAGCAGCAGAGATTCTAGTGAAATATAAAGGCTATATTGAACGAGAAAAAACAATAGCTGATAAAGCTGCCCGTTTAGAGGGAATACGCATAAAAGATAAATTCGATTATGAAAAGTTAGAATCTATATCTTTTGAAGGGCGGCAAAAACTAAAACAAATAAATCCTGAAACCATTGCGCAAGCAAGTAGAATTCCGGGAGTATCTCCCAGCGACATCAATGTCCTTCTGGTTTTAGCTAGTAAATAAATAATGTTCCACGTGAAACAAACAATCTAAAAAATGAGCGAAAAAGAACTAATTAAACGAATAAGAACCGTTGAAAATTTTCCTAAAGAAGGTATCACCTTTTACGATATAACGACTTTATTTAAAGATCCTAAAGGATTAAAAACCTTATCCGATGATTTATATGAATTATATAAAAACAAAGGGATAACAAAGGTTATTGGCATTGAATCCAGAGGATTCATTATGGGGCCTGTATTAGCCACTCGCATTGACGCCGGATTTATCACGATTAGAAAACCCGGGAAACTACCAGCAGACACAATAGAAGAAAGCTATGACAAAGAGTATGGTACAGACACCATACAAATTCATAAAGATTCTATTGATGAGAACGATGTCGTTTTATTACATGACGATCTATTAGCTACCGGAGGAACTATTGAAGCGGCCTGCAAACTTGTTAAAAGATTAAATCCGAAAAAGATTTATGTAAACTTCATCATAGAATTAAAAGACTTAAATGGAAGATCTGTCTTTGGTGATGATGTGGAAGTAGAGTCAATTCTTAAACTATAAGAGTGAAAGAAAAGGATAAAATAACCATAGCAAACAAACTTAAAGAAATTGTATCCTCTCTACCCGATCTACCGGGAATCTATCAATATTTTGATGAAAAGGATACCATAATCTATGTAGGTAAAGCAAAAAACTTAAAGAAAAGAGTTAGCTCCTATTTTAATAAAAAACACGAACCGGGAAAAACAAGAGTACTGGTTCGTAGAATTAGAAACATAAAATACATTGTAGTTAATAGCGAGGAAGATGCCTTACTACTGGAAAACAATTTAATAAAAAAACATCAACCTCGATACAATGTTCTGCTTAAGGATGACAAAACATACCCCTCCATACGTATACGCAACGAATATTTCCCAAGAGTTCATAGCACACGAAACATTGTACGAGATGGTTCAACCTATTATGGACCATACAGCCACCTAGGCACAATGAAAGCCATCCTAAAGCTCATTAAGCAATTATATCCCATACGAACCTGCCACCTAAATTTATCTCCGGAAAGCATTTCTAAAGCCAAATATAAAGTCTGTTTGGAATACCACATCAAAAACTGTTTAGGTCCATGCGTTGGCAATCAAGAGCACGCCGAATATCTTGAAAATATACAGGAGATAAAAGAGATACTAAATGGTAACACCAAGAGTATCAGTAGGTTACTAGAGATAAAAATGCAAAAACTAGCACAAGAAATGCGCTTTGAAGAGGCAGATAAAATTAAACAAAAGTATATACTAATAGAAAACTTCCGAGCAAAATCAGAAGTTGTAAGCAACAAATTACATAATTTAGATGTATTTACTATAGAAGAAGATGGGAATAAGTCCTCATTCATAAACTATTTACATGTAGTAAATGGTTCTATTACACGTGCTTTCACCTTTGAATACAAGAAAAAATTAGATGAAACACCCCAAGAGCTACTACGACTTGGTATCATAGAAGTACGAGAAAGATACAAGAGTAAAACAAAAGAAGTAATTGTTCCTTTCTCTATTGAATTAGAACTGGAAGGAGTTGAATTTGTAATACCTCAACGAGGAGACAAAAAGAAATTATTAGATTTATCGCTACTAAATGTCCAACAATACAAAGCAGACCGACTCAAACAAGCAGAAAAACTAAACCCTGAACAACGTAATATACGATTACTTAAAGAAATTAAAGATCAACTTCAACTAGAGAAAATCCCCCTACACATTGAATGTTTTGACAACTCTAACATACAAGGAAGTGATCCGGTAGCGGCTTGTGTAGTTTTCAAAAAAGGGAAACCCAGTAAAAAAGAGTATAGAAAATACCATATAAAAACGGTAGTTGGTCCTGATGATTATGCCTCTATGCGAGAGATTATCACAAGGAGATACAAAGCGCTTAGAGAAGAAGAACAGCCCCTACCCGACCTAATCCTTACAGACGGAGGCAAAGGGCAAATGTCGGCCGTTAAAGAGGCTTTAGACAATTTAAACATAAGCATTCCTATAGCGGGATTAGCAAAGGATGATAAACACAGAACTTCTGAGCTTCTTTTTGGAAATCCTCCCCAAGTTATTGGGTTAAAACAAAACAGTGCATTATTCAACCTACTGGAAAATATTCAGAGTGAAGTGCATCGTTTTGCCATCAAGTTTCACCGAGATCTAAGAAGTAAGAAACAGGTACTTTCTGAATTAGATTCTATTCCGGGTATAGGGCCAGTTACAAAAAACAACTTGCTTAAAAAATTCAAGAGTGTAAAGCGAATACGTGAAGCTTCTGAAGAAGAACTAGTAGAAATAGTGGGGTCAGCTAAAGCAAAAGCGTTGATCCAAGGCTTAAAAAACAAATAAAAAAGACATATACAATTATAATTAGTATCTTAGGATTTAAATAATCAAAAACCATGCGAGTAGTTATACAAAGGGTGTCTGAGGCCTCCGTAAAAGTAGATAATATCATTGAAGGAAAGATTAACAAGGGCTTAATGATACTTTTAGGTATTGAAAACAGAGATGAAGAAAAAGCGGGAGAAGAGACTGAATGGCTCTGCAATAAAATTGTAAATTTACGCATCTTCGACGATGAAAATGGAGTAATGAACAAGTCAATATTGGATGATCGAGGAGATATTTTACTAATCAGCCAGTTTACTCTCCATGCTTCGACTAAAAAAGGAAACAGACCCTCATACATACACGCAGCTAAACCGGATATTTCAGAAGGTATATATAACCTATTTGCTGAAAAACTTGCGGAAAAACTGGGGAGACCTATTCAAACAGGGATATTTGGAGCTGATATGGATGTACATTTAATAAACAAAGGACCGGTTACCATTGTTATAGACTCATTAAATAGAGAATAATGACGATAAATGAAGCACAAACTACAGTAGATGAATGGATCAAAAAATACGGAGTAAAGTATTTCAATGAATTAACCAACATGGCCATTCTAACCGAAGAGGTTGGCGAACTAGCTAGAGTAATGTCCAGATTATACGGCGAACAATCGTTTAAAGAAGGAGAAAAAGCAAACTTATCAGAAGAACTAACCGATGTGTTTTGGGTTCTTCTATGCATTGCAAATCAAACAGGAGTAGATTTAACCTCTTCTTTTCAAAAGAATTTAGAGAAAAAAACAAAGAGAGATAGCCAAAGACACATTAATAATCCTAAACTTAAAAGCAATGACTGAAAAAAAAGAGAACATCGATAAATATAAAACTGCATTAGCAAAATATAAAACTGACCTAAAGGATACTGAGATAAAAGAGGCAGTACAGAAATTAATTAGCGAAAAAGCTCCGGAAAACAACACCAATGAGGTAAAAACATTCCTGTTCAACTGCATAGATTTAACTACACTAACACCTACTGATAATGATGAAAACGTCCTTGCTTTAGTAGAAAAAGTAAATCAGTTTGCTGATAAATATCCTGAGATGCCAAGTGTTGCTGCTATGTGTGTTTACCCCAATTTTGCTTCATTACTTAAAAATTCACTAGAGGTGGAAGGTGTAAATATAGCTTGTGTATCGGGTGGATTCCCCTCCTCACAAACATTTATCGAAGTAAAAGTTGCAGAAACTGCATTAGCTATCGATGATGGTGCCGACGAAATAGATATGGTACTGTCAGTAGGAAAATTCTTAAGTGGGGATTTTGAAACAGTATGTGACGAAATACAAGAGCTAAAAGAAGTCGTGGAAAGAGAGAATAAACACCTAAAAGTAATCCTTGAAACAGGGGCTTTGGCTACAGCTGAAAACATAAAAAAGGCATCAATCCTTGCAATGTATTCGGGTGCTGACTTCATTAAAACTTCAACCGGTAAAGAGAAAGTTTCAGCTACACCTGAAGCAGCATACGTAATGTGTCAAGCTATTAAAGAGTACTACAATGAAACAGGAAACAAAGTAGGGTTCAAACCTGCAGGAGGACTTAGTACACCTGAAGATGCAATAGCCTATTACACTATAGTGAAAGAGATTTTGGGTAAAGAATGGTTAACCAACAAACTTTTCAGACTAGGAACCAGCCGATTAGCTAACTTGTTATTATCGGAAGTCAAAGGTAAAGAAATCAACTTCTTCTAAAGGAGTTAACTTTTAAAAAGGGCGAGAACCACAATGTTTTCGCTCTTTTTTATATATACAACCTTGGCATTAAAGACCACATTTTATATTCTACTCCATTCCGGCTTAATCATTATTTAATAAATCAGTTGGGCTTATTCTATACAAAAAAACTCTTTTTCACCCTAATCCTTCATATACGTACAAGAGATGAACTCTTCATCGATTATTTTTTTATTAAGCAACAACACAAATTTCGGTTCAATTAGCTCTATTACCCTCACTATGTATTTATCTGAATTAACTTTCTCTTTTAGCATGGATATAATTCTCCATTCTCTTTTACTTAACTCACCAGTATAGGGGTAACATATAATCCTTGGGTTCCAAATAGTAATCCAAAGATTACTATAGTGCACTTAATGGGTAAAGAAGCTTATTTATTCAAGGTCACAGATTGGCTCTTGCCTAATTATTTCTTATAATTTTGTATGGGAAGTTCTATTTGCACAACTCACAATTACAAGTACAGCCATTAAACAAATAGATGCTGTAAAGTATTATGTATTACTTATAATACCTATAGATTTTAATAATACACTAAGCATGTATGTTACTTATAAGCGACGATCAATCACATAATTGAGATACAGAATAAGAGACTCTTTAACTTCACCTTGATAATTAGAATTAATTATAGTTTCTCCTTCAATACGCAAATTATCAATTACTTCATTGGCATAGTCGATACCCTTATGATCAATAGCAAACTGAATTAAATCATTAATATCTTGAGGTGTTGCTTGTCCATTCTTAACTAGGAAAGCTTTCTTCATATATTCAGTATTACGAGTACTATTAAGAGCATATAAAATGGGTAAAGTGAGTTTACCCTCCTCCATATCTTTCCCGGTGGGTTTACCTATTTGGAGATTTTCATAATAATCAAAAATATCATCTTTAATCTGAAAACATAGACCTATTAGGTTCCCTAACTTTCGAGCTTGTTGAACTTGATATTCGGAAGCATTAACAGAAATGGCAGCTATCTCTGCACAAGTTTCAAAAAGAGCTGCAGTTTTCTTATTGATTACACGGAAATATAATTCCTCAGAAAGATTTAGATCATCTATATTTTCTAGTTGAAGCAACTCGCCTTCTGCTAATTTTTTGCCTAAACTAGCTACTAAATCTACTATCTGTGAATTTTTGGTTTTACCAACCTCCATTAAACAGGTAGCTAAGAAAAAATCTCCAGCTAAAACAGAAACTTTGTTTCCGTAAATAGCATTGGTAGAGGGTTGACCTCTGCGCAACTGACTTTCATCTACTACATCATCGTGAATAAGACTAGCTGTGTGAAGCAGCTCTAAAGCTACAGCCGAATAAAGAGAGGTGTTATTAACTTCACCTAAAGCCTTGGAGATTAAAAGAACTAGAATGGGACGCATCATTTTTCCATTCTTCTGCTTAACGTGCTCAATAACGCTTCCCATTAATTCATTAGAGCTGAATAATGAGTCGTTAAAATAAGATTTGAATTCTTCTAATTCTTTTAAAATCGGGTTTTGTATTTGCAGTAATGGATTCATTCTAGCATTCTAAATAAAACACAAAAATAATACATAAAAGAATCATTCCACCATTTTTTTGTATTTTTACATTAAATATACATAGAAATGGAGCACAAGAAACTTTTTTTCATCGATGCCTACGCATTAATCTACAGATCATATTACGCATTAATACGAAATCCTCGTATTAATAGCAAAGGATTTAACACCTCTGCCATACTGGGATTTGTAAACACGCTAGAAGAGATACTTAAAAACGAAAAACCTACACATATTGGAATTGCATTTGACCCTCCAGGGCCAACTTTTAGACACGAAGCTTATGAAGAATATAAAGCTCAAAGAGAGGAAACTCCTGAAGACATACGCAAGTCAGTACCTATCATTAAAGAAATAATTAATGCCTACAACATCCCCATACTTGAAGTACAGGGATATGAAGCAGATGATGTGATAGGAACACTTGCTACACAAGCAGGGAATAAAAGTATTCCTACCTATATGTTGACTTCGGATAAAGACTATGGTCAGCTAGTTACCGATTCTGTTTTTATGTATCGGCCAAAACATAAAGGTGGATATGAAGTATTGGGTGTAGAGGAAATTAAAAATAAATTCAAAATTAATGAACCCATACAAGTTATTGACATATTGGCTTTAA
This sequence comes from uncultured Bacteroides sp., assembly GCA_964528875.1. Taxonomy (GTDB): domain Bacteria; phylum Bacteroidota; class Bacteroidia; order Bacteroidales; family Bacteroidaceae; genus Bacteroides_E. Next base: position 63,388 of record CAZGUI010000001.1, read on the forward strand.
TGGGAGATGCATCGGATAATATCCCGGGATGTCCCGGAGTAGGTGAAGTTTTTTCCCAACGACTAATTAAGCAATTTGGATCAGTAGAAAATTTAATTGAACACGCTCATGAATTAAAGGGTGCAATGAGAAAGAAAGTAGAAGAGAATGTGGAGACCATTAAGTTTTCAAAATTCTTAGCTACCATAAAAAAAGATGTCCCCATAGAATTAAATTTAAATGAGTTGATTCGAGAAAGTGAAGACGAAGAGAAGATAAAAGAAATCTTTCAAGAATTGGAATTCAAAACTCTACTCAACAGAAAATATCCGGAGGAACAACTATCCTCTCCTACCCTCTTTAATAATTTCAATAAAAACGAGCCAACGCAAGGCAATTTGTTTGGCGATTTTGAAGGGAATTATACAGATGATGATAAAAATCGCAAGGATTTGCCATTAGAAAACATAAAAAAAGAATATAAACTAATTGATAATCAAGAATCTATAGAAGAATTAGTTCAAATTTTAAGTAAACAAAAAGAATTTGCTCTAGATACAGAAACCACGAATACTGATCCTATGAATGCAGAATTGGTGGGTTTTAGTTTTTCTTATCAATCCAATGAAGCTTTTTATATTCCGGTACCCAATGGAAAAGAAGAAGCACAAAAAATTCTTAAAAATTTTCAATCGATTTTAGAAAATCCTGAAATAGCTAAAATCGGACAAAATATTAAATACGATTTAATTGTTCTAAGTAATTACGATATTCAGGTAGAAGGTAAACTTTTTGATACCATGATTGCTCACTATGTCATTCAGCCGGAATTACGTCACGGAATGGATTATTTAGCCGAGATATATTTAAATCATCAAACTATACCAATAGAACATTTAATTGGCCCCAAAGGGAAGAATCAAAAAAGTATGAGAGATCTTTCTCCGGAAGATGTTTATAAATATGCTTGTGAAGATGCCGATATCACTTTACAACTGAAATACAAACTGGAAGAAGATTTAAAGAAAAACAATTCTGAAGAACTGTTTTACGACATTGAAATGCCACTGGTACCTGTTTTAGTAGAAATGGAGAGAAATGGGGTTCGATTGGATACTGTAGCACTCAAGAATACTTCTGAAAAATTAACAGCAAAACTCATTCAACTGGAAGATGAAATTCATTCTTTAGCAGGAATAGATTTTAATGTGTCATCACCCAAACAAGTGGGGGAAACATTATTCGACCACATGAAACTAGATGAAAAAGCTAAAAAGACTAAATCGGGACAATACACGACTTCGGAGGAGGTGCTGTTAAAATATAAAAACAAACACGAAATTGTAGAAAAAATACTAGAATACAGAACCATAAAAAAGTTACTGAGCACCTACATTGATTCGTTGCCTTTAATGATTAACCCCAAAACTCATAAAATTCACACTTCCTTTAATCAAACAGTTACAGCTACAGGAAGGTTAAGCTCCAGTAATCCAAACCTCCAAAATATCCCTATACGCGATGATGAAGGAAGAGAGATTAGAAAAGCATTCATTCCAAACGAAGGTGATGAGTTCTTTTCAGCCGACTACTCTCAAATTGAATTGAGAATTATGGCTCATCTAAGTAATGATGAACATATGATTGAAGCATTTAATAAAGGACTAGATATTCATACTGCTACTGCTGCTAAAATATATAAAGAAGAAGTCAGTGAGGTTACCTCGCAAATGAGAAATAAAGCGAAGACAGCCAATTTTGGTATTATATATGGAATATCTGTTTTTGGTCTATCCGAAAGATTAAATATTGAACGAAAAGAAGCCAAACAGCTAATTGATGGCTATTTTGAAAGCTATCCCGATGTCTCTAGATATATGGAAGAGAGCAAAGAAAAAGCCAAAGACCTGGGATATGTAGAAACCGTATTTAAAAGAAAAAGATTCCTCCCTGACATTAATTCACGAAATGCCATAGTAAGAGGTTTTGCAGAACGAAATGCTATTAATGCACCCATTCAAGGAAGTGCTGCAGATATCATTAAGGTAGCAATGATTAATATCTTTAAGCGCATCCAAAAGGAGGGACTTAAATCAAAAATGATACTACAAGTTCATGATGAACTTAATTTTAGTGTTCCTGTAAAAGAAAAAAAGATTTTGGAGAACATTGTTATTGAAGAAATGGAAAACGCTTATCAAATGAAAGTACCCTTAAAAGTTGATTGTGGATGGGGCAAAAATTGGCTCGAAGCTCATTAGTTTTGCATGATAACATTCTTTAACTTTATCGCATATTGATACAATAAATATTCAAAGCATCAATTTATGTATTTAAACAACATAAATTGATGCTTTTTCTTATTAAAAAAACAGATGGAAATCACATTTAGACAAAATAAATGACCAAAGAAACAAATACCATAATGTCATTTTTATAGGGTATATATACTAATATATGAATAATATGTCTATATTTACATCAGTAAATCTAAATAATCTGACAATTTGATAATTAATAAATAAAAAAAGGAAGGTGCTATGAAAACAAAACAATTAATTAAACAAACGCTTTTTGTTATCTTTTTTGGACTTTTCGGACTTTGTAGTTTTGCTAAAACACAAAACAACCTTATTTATGATACAGAAGAGGTAAATGGTATTATGGTAGCTCAAACAGTATATAAACAAGAGAATGGGATTTTAGCTAATTTCCAAAAGTATACCTATGAATATGATGATAATTTTAGAGTAATAGTAAACACATCGTACAAATGGGACAAGAATGCATGGATCTCAGATATGTGCATTAAACACAATTACGAAGGAAAAACAGTTACTACAACTTATTATAAATGGAATAGTAAAAAAAATGAATATATACTTCAACCGAACCTTACCGTAACAACCGATTATAACTAAATTATTAAAAACAAAAAAAGGAGGACTATTGATCCTCCTTTTTTTATGCTTAAGAATAGTTCTTAATAATTATTCTTCATGATTTCAAAATGAGCTTGAGGATGTAAACAAGCCGGACAAACTTTAGGAGCTTCTTTTCCAACGTGAATAAATCCACAATTACGACATTGCCACACAACTTCATCTTCTCTAGCAAAAACTTTAGCATCTTCAATGTTGCTTACAAAAGAACGATATCTTTCTTCGTGTCCTTTTTCTGCATTAGCGATGTTACGATACATAGCTGCAATTTCAGGGAAACCTTCTTCTTGAGCTACATCAGCAAAATGAGGATAATCAATAGCCCACTCCTCGTGTTCACCTTGAGCAGCAGCTAATAAGTTTTCTAAAGTAGAACCAATTACTCCTGCAGGGAAAGAAGCATTAACTTGAACCATACCTCCTTCTAAATATTTAAACATTCTTTTTGCGTGTTCTTTTTCTTGTTCAGCAGTTTCTAAGAAAATAGCTGCCATTTGCTCAAAACCATCATTTTTTGCTTGTTTAGCAAAATAAGTGTAACGCATTCTTGCTTGTGATTCACCTGCAAAAGATTGCATAAGATTTTTTTCGGTTTGAGTTCCTTTAACTGATTTTTTAGCCATAATTTATAAGTTTATTAGTTATATAAAAATGTATCACATTAAGTTTATGAATATAAAATGTATTCACACAAATATAAAAAATATAAGTGAAAAATAGTCTTAATAAGAATATAAGAATATAAAAATATCCATATTCTTATCTAAAGTTTATATTAATCATTTAGTTTAATAAATATATTTATTTTGACTAATTTTACATTCTCTTAATATTTAGCTATATTAATCACAATTCAGTATTCAACTTTTGTAATTTTTGTAAGAACATGATAGATTTTAAGCCGAAAATAATTTCAGCTTTAAAAAGCTACAATAAAAAAACTTTTTCAGCCGATTTAATGGCGGGGTTGATTGTAGGTATTGTTGCTTTACCCTTAGCTATAGCTTTTGGTATAGCCTCTGGAGTAACTCCTGAAAAAGGAATCATCACTGCCATCATAGCAGGTTTTATTATTTCATTATTAGGTGGAAGCTCCGTACAAATAGGAGGACCTACAGGTGCTTTTATTGTAATAGTTTATGGAATTATTCAACAATATGGAGAAGCGGGGTTACTAGTCGCTACTTTAATTGCAGGGGTGATATTACTTATAATGGGATTATTTAAACTGGGAACCATAATTAAATTCATACCCTACCCAATTATTGTTGGATTTACTAGTGGAATAGCGGTCACCATTTTTACAACACAAATTGCAGATGTCTTTGGATTAAGCTTTGGTGATAATAAACTTCCAGGGGATTTTATTGGCAAATGGATTATGTATTTTAAATACATATACACCATCAATTGGTGGGAAACAGCTGTATGTTTTGCAAGTATAGCACTCATAATATTTACTCCTCGTTTTTCTAAAAAAATACCCGGATCACTAGTTGCTATCATTACTTTAACAATAATTGCTTACCTTTTAAAAACGTATTTAGGTATCGATCAAATAAGCACCATTGGTGATCGTTTCATCATAAGTTCCAGTTTACCTACAGCTGAAATTCCAAACTTAACGTTTGAAAGTGTAAAAAATTTAATTCCGGTTTCCATTACCATAGCAGTATTAGGTGCAGTAGAGTCGCTTCTGTCTGCCACTGTAGCCGATGGTGTAATAGGGAAAAGACACAATTCAAATACAGAACTCATAGCACAAGGCGCTGCAAACATGATTGTCCCTCTGTTTGGTGGCATCCCCGCTACAGGAGCTATTGCTCGTACCATGACAAACATTAATAATGGAGGTAAAACACCGGTAGCCGGTATCATACATGCAGTGGTTTTACTTTTAATTATGCTATTTTTAATGCCTTTAGCAAAATATATTCCAATGGCTTGCTTGGCTGGTGTACTTGTAATTGTGGCATATAATATGAGTGAATGGAGAACCTTCAAAGCATTTATGAATAACCCTAAATCGGATGTTGCGGTATTGTTAGTTACCTTTTTATTAACCGTTATTTTCGATTTGGTTATTGCCATCCAAGTGGGTTTAATTTTAGCTTTCTTACTCTTCATGAAACGCATTACCGAAACAACAGAAGTGTCTGTAATCAGGGATAAACTGAACATAAGTGAAGATGATACCGGAATGGAAGATGAAAAATTAAAAATTCCTGAAGGAGTAGAAGTTTATGAAATTGAAGGGCCTTATTTCTTTGGGGTAGCCAATAAGTTTGAAGAGCAAACCATTCAACTGGGTACCCCTCCAAAAATAAGAATAATAAGAATGAGGAAAGTTCCTTTTATTGATTCTACAGGTATTCATAACCTTACTAACTTTTGTAAAAACTCTCAAAGAGATAAGATAAACATCATTCTTTCTGGTGTAAATAAAGATGTAAATCATACTTTGGAGAAAGCTAATTTCTATGATGTGGTAGGTAGAGACAATATCTGTCCTAACATTTTTAGAGCATTAGATCGGGCAAAACATCTATTGTCTGAATGGGAAGAAGCAGATAAAAAGAAAGAATAATCAGAACGATCAAGATAAAAAATAAATGGGCGTGATACTAAAAACACGCCCATTTTCTATTTTTAAAAAGCACTTATTTACCCCAAACATTCAATATTTCAGCTATATAAATACAATGTAAATTCCCTTTAGCACCGTACCATTTTTCCAAAATCTTATGATCTAGAAAACGGTCTTTATTTAATTTCTCACAATACATTTTTTTACACTCTAGCGTAAGACGTGATTGCTTAAAAATAATATTCCCATCAGATGTTGTATCGGGTATTAATCCCGTTTCTTTAATTTTATTGACATCCCTACCCGATTTAGATCCACATACTTTATGTATATCTTTATTCTCTTCACCTAAAAAAGAAAGAGTGAAACATTCATTATCTTCCAAAAATTCATATGTATAGCGCTCAGGGCGAACAAAAACAAACACAACAGGTTTATTCCAAAGATATCCCACGCCACCCCAATTAGCAGTCATCGTATTGAACGAATCCTTTGTACCTGCAGTTATTAACATATACTCCTTACTGATGATATCAATAAAGTTTTCTTCTAACTCTCCTACTTCTATTTTATTTAATGAGTTCATTTCTGTTATTTTTAATAGGAAGCTTCAGCTTGAATACCTTCCTTTTGTAATAAATCAACAATTCTGTCTAACTCCTGTGGAGTAGCTTTAATTAAATCCTTATCCGGAGTATCGCGTTCTATGGTATATACCATAACACTTTCCGGTTGAATAGTTTTAACTACTTCAATCCAGGGTAATACATAGTCGTCAGTGGTATTATCTACCGATTGACCTTGATAATATCCTTTTAAAAACATCGTTTGAATAATGCATTGATTTCCATATGCCTTTAATTGAGCTATAGTATCAAGGAGAGAGAAATTTTTCAACGGCCGATTCACCAAACGAATGTAATCTTCATTTACTGTATCTAACTTCAGAATGTTTTGATCAATTAGTTTTAATGCTTCAAAAACATCCTTATTATGAATACGCGTTGCATTACTTAATACACAAATTTTAGCTTTAGGAAAATAATTATTACGCAATCCTACGGTATCTTCAATAATGCCTTTAAACTCGGGATGCAAAGTGGGTTCTCCATTACCGGCAAAAGTAAGTACATCGGGAGGCATATTTTCTTCTTTCATTTTAAGCAATTGCTTTTCCAGTGCATTTTTCACCATTGAACGTGTAGGTAATGGATTACCTGTTTTATAATCTTTATTATATCCACATTCACAATAGATGCAATCAAAATTACACACTTTCCCATCAGCCGGTAATAGATTAATACCTAATGAAGTACCTAATCTTCTAGAATGTACCGGACCAAAAATAGGGGAATCAAAACGTATAGTCATACTATTTATTTATAAATGGTCTACAAATTACAAAAACAGTACAAAGATACCTCTTTTTTAAACATTTAGAGAAAATACAAAGTGAACATCTTGTGAGATATTAGTATGCTAACTACAGAAATTAAAACTTCAAACGTATAAAAAAATGCAAGTCCATTTTTTCACGCTGAGGAATTTCATAAATTCCAACTCCTATTTTTTCCCTATCAAAATAGTGTGTACAGCTCCATTTAGTCATTAATAACAGATGTTCCGATGCTTCATAACGAACCAACAATCCCATGCGGTATCCTCTACCTATAAACGATTGAAACCCATAACTATACAACACATTGGGTTCATAAATAGATAATCGAGAATCAGAATCGAGAGAATGAAAATAAGTACCCTGACAAGTAATAGATAACGGATTAAAAGTTAGCTTACAACATTCAGTCAGTTGATATCCCCTACTCTTTTTTAATGTCGATTGTTTAAAAGAAACACCACTTACTTGACTTTTCAACTCACCGCAATGAAACTTATATACAGCTGTTAAACCCCAATGATGTTGCTGAAAAGGAATAGTTTGTTTTCCTTTAGTATGTGCTACATCTCTTTCTTTTCGTTTAAAACTATATTTAAAAGAATAATTCATCAAAGGAGTTCTTTTACTTAAGCTCAACTTAGCAATACACCCTTTAGAAGGTTTACTTATTCTATAACTACATCCGGGTAATGAATATAAATCGAAAGATAAATTAAAAGTGTAATGGTATGAGGGCATATACAAACAAAGAAAAGCCCAACCATTCTCATTTTGTGTACGCTGAGAAACTCCATACGATTGAGATAGTAATCCCCAGTAATCAAAGGAATAATAACGGTGAAGAAGTAAAAAATCTAAATTGGGTTTTGCATGATAAAGCAAGTAATTGAGGGAAGCTATTCCCTTTTTTCCCTTGGCTATCTCCCCTCTTAACCTCAAATTTCTCCAAAAATATTGATAATGAACCCCTAAATTATAAAATGCATTTCCTTGTGGATTATACCGATTATATAACTCCTTTTTACGAAGTAAAGGATAGTTATAAACAATAGATAGAGCTGTCAATCCCAACTTCAAATGAGGGAGTAAAAAATTTAAATTCATCCCTACAAGCTGCTGATGTGCTTTATGTCTATTTTGAAAATCGGTGGTAGTGCAATGTTTGCCTCCTTTATAAATAGTCTTAATGTGGTTATTAACAATCTTAGCATCCAACTTACGTAAAGAATAAAAAGGAGTAATATCTACTATTTTCTTCCATTGAAAAGTAGCAGCAAAACCACTTAAATAATGATATTCATCGTTAGATTGATGTTTTTTTATTTCACCCGATAAGGAAGGATAAATAAAAGCAGGAAGATAATGATGGAGAAATCCGTTGGAACCTATAATTAATCCCTCGCCCAAATTTAATTTATAATTACCAACTACTAAGTCTTTAATCCACTTCCAATTATGAAACATCACATAAAAAGAGACATAATCGTACCCTTTTCTATTCTTTAGAGCAAAAAAGGGCTCTCCTTCCTCTTTTTCGACAATAAACCCCCACTCTATTTTATGACCAGCCCGTAAAGCATACCGAATATTAGAATACCAGGGTAATCCTAAAAATTTATTTTTATATCCTACTCGTGTATACAGAGGATAACTCAAACGAGATGCTATTTCTTGACGGGTTTGTTTTAATAAAGAGCGAATGCTTTCTTTCTGTTGAATCTTATTTATTTTATTAACAACGATAACTTGAACTAACTTATTTATAGTGTAATAATCCAGATTATCAATGAGTTGCAATTCATATACCGATTGTAAAGGATGTTGATAAACATAAGCTAAAATACTTTCCACCTGCTTAGCAGTTAAAAAAGATAGCCTTTCCAGTTGTTCACGACTTGCTTTATTAATATCAAAACATTGAAAATTATCTCTTTTTAATTCCTCAATATCTTCTCTCTCATTTTCAGAGGTTATTTCTTCTTCTAAATTAAAAGTTTCCAACAAAGAGATCTTATCAACGGATAAATTTCGTTGAGCCTCTAATAATGAGCAACATATAAAAGTATCAATCACTAAAAGAGTGATTTTATGAATAAACATATAAACAGGGAATTTATAGGATAAAAAAATAGCTCTAAGACCCCTCGATGGTCGGTCTAGGACTGAACAGTCATCGGTCTAGGACCGAAGGGGGCTCAGTCCTAGACCGACAAAATAGCCGTTACAAGCTACGTGAGCTTACTAAATAAATCCCATATTACAATTCCGGAGGCTACAGATACATTTAAAGAATGTTTAGTACCATATTGAGGGATTTCAATGCACCCATCCGACTGATCTATAACACTTTGCTGAACACCATCTACCTCATTACCCAGTACAATGGCATATTTTTTAGTTTTATCTAATTCCAATTCATTTAATAAGGTACTTCCTTCCGCCTGTTCAACAGAATAAATTACATAATTCTGTTTTTTTAGTTCATCGACTGCTTGTAGGGCATCTTCTCTGTAATTCCATGGAACAGAAAATTCAGCACCCAAAGCTGTTTTATGTATCTCCGGTTGAGGAGGAGTGGCTGTTATTCCACATAAAAAAATAGACTCTATCCGAAAAGCATCAGCCGTTCTAAATACAGAACCTACATTGTGCAAACTTCTTATATTATCCAAGATGATTACCAGAGGAATTTTTTCTATATTAGCATAGCTATCAATATCTAATCGATTAAGCTCTGTGAGACTTAGTTTACGCATAGTTTCAATCTATTTTTAACCTATAGCAAAGTTAATTGTTATTATTAACAACTCGTTGATAAGTGTGTATAAATTGTAAATTGCCTGTCAATAGAAAACAATAAATAGTACTTGCAAAATCAATTATTAAAATGGTATAGAAAGATATTACTAGAAACACAAATTAATTATTAGCATTTTATTTATAAAGTATACACACATTATTATCCATTATTATTCATAAAAAGCGAATAAAGTTTTTAACTTTGTACTTATCAACAGTATGTTAATAGAAACACATATAGAACTAATAATCAAGGGTTAAGTAAAAATAATTAGACTAATAACCTCTTTATAAACTGATCTTTGTATTTAATAACTTATTATGCAACTAAATAGTCTTTTTTTTACTAACACTATCAACAGGCTATTACTATCAATATATTTTTTTTAAATTAAAAAGAACATATAAATATTATGATTAATCTTGTAAAACAAATCAAAGAGCTAAAAGAAAAAAAGAATGCGGTTATACTAGCTCACTTCTATCAGGAAGGAGAAATACAAGATATAGCCGATTTTGTAGGAGATAGTTTAGCTTTGGCTCAATGGGCTACTAAAACTGAAGCAGATATCATTGTGGTTTGTGGAGTTCATTTTATGGGAGAAACAGCAAAAATTCTTTCACCTCATAAAAAAGTATTGATTCCCGATTTAGCAGCCGGATGTTCATTGGCAGATAGCTGTCCGGCAGATGCTTTTGAAAAATTTGTCAATCAGCACCCCAACCATACAGTTATTTCCTATGTCAATACAACTGCTGCCGTTAAAACATTAACAGATATTGTAGTTACTTCTACCAATGCCAAACAAATTGTTGATTCGTTACCTGAAGATGAAAAAATAATCTTTGGACCGGATAAGAACTTAGGAAATTATATTAATTCGGTTACCGGACGGAATATGATTCTATGGGATGGAGGTTGTCACGTGCACGAGCAATTTTCTGTGGAAAAAATACTAGAAATTAAAAATAAATATCCTAAGGCTGAATTGATTGCTCATCCTGAATGTAAAAATACCATTATTAAATTGGCTGATTTTGTAGGTTCTACTTCTGCTCTGTTGAATCACTCCATAAAAAGTGATAAAACAGAATTTATTGTAGCAACAGAATCGGGTATTTTACATCAAATGAAACAAAAGGCACCTCATAAAACCTTTATTCCTGCCCCTCCTAACGACAGTACTTGTGCTTGCAATGAATGTGAGTTCATGCGATTGAATACATTGGAGAAACTTTATTTGTGTTTGAAAAATGAAACACCGGAAATAAAGATTGAAAGTGATATCATTGAAAAGGCTGTGAAACCCATTCAAAAAATGTTGGAATTATCCGAACAATTGGGTTTATAAAAAAATAATAAATCAAAACAGAAAAGGCTTAACGGGAATGAACGGTTAAGCCTTTTTTATTTGGTAACTGTTTTATCTTAAATATTATTCTTATATTTGCCTCGAATTTTCAAATAGGATGTGGAAAGATTTGAGTAGCTTGCAACCACAGAAAAAAATGCTAAAGAATATCTATCTACACTTTTTCTGTTTATCCAATAGACTACTCTTTTGTTTCCCTAAATAAAAAATAATACAAATGGGATATTTATTTACTTCTGAATCGGTATCTGAAGGTCATCCGGATAAGGTTTCCGATCAAATTTCAGATGCTATTCTTGATGAGTTTTTAGCTTATGATGCCAATTCTAAGGTGGCTTGTGAAACATTAGTTACCACTGGACAAGTGGTTTTGGCTGGTGAAGTAACCTCTAAAGCGTATATTGATTTACAAGAAGTTACTCGTTCAGTTATTCAACGCATTGGTTACACCAAAGGTGAATATATGTTTGAAAGTAATTCGTGTGGAATATTATCAGCTATTCACGAACAGAGTGCGGATATTAATCGTGGAGTAGATCGTGAAAATCCAATGGAGCAAGGTGCTGGTGATCAGGGGATGGTTTTTGGTTATGCCACCAATGAAAGTGCTAATTATATGCCTTTACCTCTGGATTTATCGCATCGTATATTATATGTGTTAGCAGAGATAAGAAGGGAAGGTAAAGTAATGACTTATTTACGTCCCGATGCTAAAAGTCAGGTTACTATTGAGTATTCTGATGAAGGTAAGCCGGAGCGAATTCATACCGTTGTGGTATCTACTCAACACGATGAATTCATTAAACCACTTAATAATACTACTGAGGCTCAATTAGAGGCTGATAGGGAGATGTTAAAGGTTATACATAAGGATGTAGTTAAAATTTTAATTCCTCGTGTTGTGGCTTCTTTAGAAGGAGATAAAAAAGTTGCTGAATTATTTAATGATCAAATTATCTTTCACGTAAATCCAACCGGTAAATTTGTTATTGGAGGTCCTCACGGAGATAGTGGATTGACCGGTAGAAAAATAATTGTGGATACTTACGGGGGTAAAGGAGCACACGGAGGAGGCGCTTTTTCAGGAAAAGATCCTAGTAAAGTAGATCGTAGTGCAGCTTATGCCGCACGTCACATAGCTAAAAACGCTGTAGCTGCCGGTGTGGCTGATGAACTATTAGTTCAAATATCGTATGCTATTGGTGTAGCAGAACCTATCAGTGTGTATGTAGATACATACGGAAAATCGAAAGTAAATTTAAGTGATGGGGCGATAGCAGAGAAATTGAATAAGTTATTTGATCTTCGCCCTAAAGCTATAGAAGATCGATTAAAATTACGGAATCCTATTTACAGTGAAACAGCTGCTTATGGACATATGGGAAGAGATCCACGTACAGTAAAAAAATTATTCCATTCCCGTTACGAAGGTAATAAAGAGATAGAGGTAGAGTTATTTACTTGGGAAAAATTGGATTATGTTGACGCCATTAAAAAAGAATTTAATATTTAATATAATCAATCGTACAATATAAAGTAAAAAGGTGGATGGGTTAGCATTCACCTTTTTTATTGAGTTTAATAATACATTACGTAACAGCTATTCATATAGTCAGTTAATTTTTAAAATGCTTCTTATTTTATTAGTTTAACTTGTATACTTTCTAAAAAAGGGAATAAAGGTTAAGTTTTCAAGCTTCAGTTTCATTTTTAGAGGTAAGTATTTAAAGTTTAATTAAATTTGGAGAGTTAAAAAAGGAATAATGAACGACATCCGATCTATCTGTGTTTACAGCTCTTCCAGTCCACGAATTAGCGAGGATTATATAATGACAGCAAAAGAGTTGGGTAAACTCTTTGTTAAGCATCAAATTGAACTTATTTATGGTGCCGGTAAGGTGGGTTTAATGGGAACAATGGCAGATGCTGTTTTAGAACAAGGAGGTAAAGTAACCGGTGTTATTCCTACTTTTATGGTGGATAGAAATTGGCATCATAATCGTTTAACTACTTTACTGGAAGTAGAGAGTATGCACGAAAGAAAACAAAAAATGGCTTCTTTAAGTGATGGAATAGTGGCTTTACCCGGAGGATGTGGTACGTTGGAGGAGTTATTGGAGATGATAACTTGGAAGCAGTTGGGGCTGTATGTAAATCCTATTGTTATTGTGAATACCAATGGTTTTTATAATCCATTAATTGAAATGTTGCATAAGGCAATAGATGAGAAATTTATGCGTTCCAATCATAAAAACCTTTGGCAGGTAGCCAATGAGGCAGCTGAAGTGATTGACTTATTATCCACTACTCCATTGTGGAATTCTTCAACCGATAAGTTTGGTAAAGAATGATAATAAACGACTCTATAGGAATTGAATCAGATGGTTTGAGTTTTAATGTCATCAACAATGAACAGGTAATAGTTGAAGATAGCTTAAAATCAGCGATAGAAACGGTGGAAAATTCTTTTGTCGAAAGGATAAAATACAATCCAAGAACCGATGATGGATTTGCATTTATCATGTTGTTATGCTTTCTTTTTTCTTCATTAATTATTCGTTCAAACAGAAAATATCTTGTACAAAGAATAAAAGACTTTTTTTATAATAAAGAGAGAGGTAGTCTTTTTTCAGAAGGATATACTTCAAAATTTGGTGTTCTAGTTTATTTTTATGTACAGACTTCGTTGTTGTTAGGATTATTCTTTGTTAATTTTTTTTGTGACTTACATATTCAATATATTACGCATAAAAATTCATTTTTGATACTGGGTATTTATACCTTGATTGTCGGTTTATACTTTTGTATAAAACAGTTGGTTTATCGTTTCATTGGTGTTGTATTTTCGGAATACAAACCTTATAGTATGTGGATTCAATCCTATAATACTATTATTTTATTCTCTAGTATTGTACTTTTTCCCTTTTTGCTCTTTATTGTTTATTTCGATTTAGATTTCAAATCTGTTTTTATATTAGGGATAGTATTGTTATCATTCTTTAAAATACTACTGTTTTATAAATGGATTAATCTTTTTTTAATTAATAAATATGATTTAGTACGTTTATTTTTGTATTTTTGTGCACTTGAAATTTTACCTTGTTTAGTAATCTATCAAATTTTAATTCAAGTTAATAATCATATTGTAAAACTTTAGGGCCTTGAGTATAAAAAAAGTATTAGTATCGCAGCCTAAACCCTCTTCTTCGAAGTCGCCGTACTATACAATTGCTGAAAAGTACGGTATAGTAATAGATTTTAAACCACTTATTAAAGTTGAAAGTTTATCAGCTAAGGAGTTTAGACAACAAAAAATATCTATTTTAGATCATACAGCAGTTATTTTTACTTCTCGACACGCAATTGATCATTTCTTTAATTTATGTAATGAATTGCGTTTAGAAGTACCCGATACAATGAAGTATTTTTGTGTATCGGAGATCGTTGCTTTGTATATTCAAAAATATGTACAGTATAGAAAAAGAAAAATATTCTTTGGTAATACGGGTAAAATTGACGGATTAATTCCTCATATATTAAAGCATAAAAAAGAGCAATTTATGGTTCCTTTATCTGATGTTCATACACACGATTTAAAGAATTTATTGGGTGAAAATAACATTAATCTTACAGAAGCGGTAATGTATCGTACTGTAAGTAATAAGCTATCAGATAAGTTCGATTATGATATGATAATCTTATTCAGTCCTTCAGGAGTAGATTCATTAAAAATGAATTTTCCTGATTTTGAACAAGAAAATATTAAAATTGGAACTTTAGGTAATAGTACAGCTAAAGCTGTTGAAGATGCCGGATTACGATTAGACTTCAGAGCACCTACACCTGAGTGTCCATCGATTACGGGAGCGCTGGAAAACTTTTTAAAGACAGCAGGGAATAATCATTCCAAATAAAATAATATCTTAATATAGTAAATTGATGCTTAGGAAGTAGTATATTTATACTTCATTAAGCATCAATTTTTATTTCAGCCTATGAGTGATTTTCGATTGAGTAAATGCGATAGAATATCAAAAAAGAAGACGATAGAAACACTTTTTGAAGGAGGAGCTAAATCTATTTGCATTTATCCCATACGTATGGTTTATGCTGATTCAGAAGATTCCTCTCCTATTTCTATATTAGTAACTGTACCTAAAAGGAAAATAAAAAAAGCAGTTGATAGAAATAAAATAAAGCGTCAGATACGGGAGGCTTATAGAACACAGAAAAATGAGTTACTGGAAATTCTTACTAATAATAATCATAAATTAATTATAGGTTTTATTTATGTTGGATCGCACGTATATTCTTCTTCAGTAATTCATGAACATATTCATTCTTTATTGACTTATTTGGTAGAAAAACAAAGGCAATGAAAAAAATTATTTCATCCATATTATTACTACCTATTTATTTTTATCGAGCCGTAATTTCCCCTCTTTTTCCTCCATCTTGTCGGTTTACACCCACATGCTCTCAATATGCCATTGATGCGATAAAGAAAAAAGGACCCTTAAAAGGACTTTATTTAGCTATACGTAGAATTTTAAGGTGTCATCCTTGGGGAGGCTCCGGATACGATCCTGTAGAATGAATATTTTAGATATACATACTCATACACAGCCTGATTCAGCTTACGGATACGAGGTAATTCAAAACTGTTTTCATAATAACTTTCACCCGAGAGATGGGGAATATTATTCATTGGGTATACATCCATGGTATATAAATGAAACGATTGATATTGATAAATTATATAACCTAAGTAAACACAATCAGGTATTAGCCATTGGAGAAACAGGTTTAGATAAGTATTCTCGGGTTTCGCTTGATATACAAGAAGAGTGGTTTAAACGTCAGATTGTGTTAAGTGAAGAGTTGGAAAAACCATTGATTATTCATGGTGTTAAAGTTGAACAACAGTTGTTGAAAATTAAGAAAGACTTAAAACCTAAACAACCCTGGATACTGCATGGATTTAGAGGAGGAAAACAACAAGCTGAAAGATATATTCAACATGGTTTTTATATTTCTATTGGTCTGAAATATAATGAAACGTGTTTTGAAGCAATACCCTTAGAACGTTTGTTTCTTGAAACAGATGATGTTATTGCTAACATTACCAACTTATATAAAGAAATAGCTCCCTTTTATTTTGCAGATGAATTTTCATTGATGAATAAGATAAAAAGTAACATCTATTTGGTTTTTAGCTAAAGAGTTGTGTGTTAGAATAAAGAGTCGTATTTTTGTTTCCCAAGTTCAGAATATATAACATATAAATAATATAAAAATTAAATCGATGAATTTTGTAGAGGAATTAAAATGGCGAGGTATGGTACACGATATTATGCCTGGAACGGAAGAATTATTAGAAAAAGAACACGTTACAGCTTATTTGGGTATCGATCCTACTGCCGATTCATTACACATTGGACACTTAGTTGGAGTTATGATGTTAAGACATTTACAACAATGTGGACATAAACCTTTAGCTTTAATTGGTGGAGCAACAGGTATGATTGGTGATCCTTCAGGTAAATCATTAGAAAGAAATCTATTGGACGATGAAACACTAAGACATAACCAAGCTTGTATTAAAAAGCAATTAGCTAAATTTTTAGATTTTGAATCTGACGTTCCAAATCGTGCTGAATTAGTTAATAACTACGATTGGTTACAAAAAATTTCTTTTTTAGATTTTGCTCGTGATGTAGGTAAATATATTACTGTGAACTACATGATGGCAAAAGATTCTGTAAAAAAGAGATTAACAGGTGAAGCTCGCGATGGTTTATCTTTTACTGAATTTACTTATCAATTATTACAAGCATACGATTATCTATATTTGAATCAAACAAAAGGGTGTAAACTTCAAATGGGTGGTTCAGATCAATGGGGTAACATTACTACAGGGGCTGAATTGGTGCGTCGTGCAAAAGGAGAAGAGGTTTTTGGATTGACTTGTCCTTTGATAACTAAAGCTGATGGAGGTAAGTTTGGAAAAACAGAATCGGGAAATATTTGGTTAGATGCCCGTTATACATCTCCTTACAAATTCTATCAATTTTGGCTTAATGTAAGTGATGCTGATGCAGATAGATATATAAAAATATTTACTTCTATCAATCAAGAAGAGGTAAATGCATTGATTGAAGAACATAGTAAAGCACCTCATTTGCGTTTATTACAAAAACGATTAGCAAAAGAAATAACCGTTATGGTTCATTCTGAAGAAGATTATAATGCAGCTGTAAAAGCTTCAAATATTTTATTTGGAAATTCCACTTCTGAGGATTTGAAATCTTTAGATGAAGATACTTTCTTGGCTGTTTTCGAAGGTGTACCACAATTTGAAATTGAAAAATCGGACTTAGGAAATAAAGCTGTAGATCTTTTTGTTGAGATGGCTAAAGTGTTTCCTTCCAAAGGTGAAATGAGAAAATTAGTACAAGGTGGTGGAGTTTCTTTGAATAAAGAAAAACTTGACTCATTTGAGTATGAAGTAACTGAAAAAGATTTACTAAATGGTAAATATTTATTGGTTCAAAGAGGTAAAAAGAACTATTATATAGTTTTAGTGAAATAAATATAGATTTATTTGGAACTTATAAAGTAACTCTTTAACTTTGCATCGCTTTTTAATTGAAAGCATATAATGATTGTCCTATGGTGTAATGGCAGCACAACAGGTTTTGGTTCTGTTTGTCTAGGTTCGAATCCTGGTAGGACAACGTAAAGTAAAAGCCCTTGATTATTCAAGGGCTTTTTTTATTAGAGGAAAATGAGATAAATCTTTTGATATCGGGTGACTTTTATTCGATTAGATACCCCCTAGTTATAATCTGATTCTAATCCATTGAAATGTATAAAATCGTTTACAGGCGATTCTATACATTTTGAATGCTTATTTAATACTTTCACCACAATTAATACAAAAAGGCAAGTGTGCATAGTTAT
The DNA here is from genome assembly GCA_964528875.1 of uncultured Bacteroides sp. Lineage (GTDB taxonomy): Bacteria > Bacteroidota > Bacteroidia > Bacteroidales > Bacteroidaceae > Bacteroides_E. The sequence goes on from CAZGUI010000001.1 coordinate 81,430, forward strand.
TTTGATTGCAGTGGCTACATTTCTTTATGAGTTGCATTCCACAATGACGACAAAAGTTACTTGCAACAACGGCTTTTACAATTTTATTATCTGTATTATAGGTTTCCCATGGCTGTAGTAAAAAGTCTTTTCCACACGAAGGACAAATATGATTGTTGAAAGCTTTCTCAGCACGTTCTCCCTCTAAGCGATTGGCACGTTCTTCAGTTGATGCTTTCAATTCTATCGCTTTTCGTTCTTGGTAGGCACGGAAATGTTTAATGGCGTAATATCCCAATCCTAAAGTAACGATAAGTCCCACTGTGTAACGAACATATCCTCCGTAACTAGGTAAATAGGGTACTAATCCTACAAAAAACACATAAACGGAAAATAGAGAGAATCCCATATATAAGGGGCTGAACTTATGATTTCTTCTACGTAAAAAGAAGAAAATACCTAAAGCTAAGATAGGACCGGCAAAAAGTAGACGGATAAGAAAAACTTTTAAGTTGTAATTTTCGTAGGCTTTATAATAGATTTTATCTACTCTTTTTGATTCTTCATTATCTTTTTCCCATACCTGATCTAGCTTAGTAAAAAGAGGATTTTTTAAGGTTTGTATACTATCTTGTTGTGTTTGCCAACTTAAAACCACCTCTTTATAATGATCTATTTTAGCTATACGTTGCATCACTTCGGGGTCTTGGTCTGCTTTACCCAAGGTACTACGTGTTTTAATCCAATTGTCAAACGATTCTTGTTCCGCATCCTTATTGCGTACAGCCACATCAATCATTTGTTTGATATTAGCCATAGATTCATTTAATACACCTAGTTGACGGTTAATATCATCACGTTGACTTTCAAATTCTTTTTGTAAGATTGTATCTTCAAAGTCAGCTCTTCTAGGATAAGCCACAGTCCCATCTAAATCGTCAATAACAATAGAAGATAGTGCTATAAGAAATCCGGCCAATACAATCGTTATTATCCAATTAACTACACGTTTAATGCGTATAAATTTTTTATCATTAATATCCATAAATACTATTTATAAGGTTATTTAATAGTTAGATAAATATAAAGATAATCTTTTAATGTAAAGAAAAGAGATAAATAAAGGAATTAATGTGTTATCATAAAAATAGATACATTTTAAAACTGAATCAATTAAGTGTATGATAAATGAATATGACTGTAAAAAATCTATTTTTCTAATATAATTATTAACTTAATTATATTAGAAAATAGCTTGTTTTTATTAATTTAGAGTAATATAGATTATTGATTATCAATACTTACCAAAACACAAGAAATGAAAAAAATATATATGTTATTTTTGTTATTTGCTTCATTTTCTGCCTTTATTAAAGCAAATAAGACGCTTGATTCTTTATTATATATTCTTGATGAATCGATTTTATTTGATGAGAAATACGTAGCAGAACATCAGAATTATATTGAGAGCTTAAAAAAAGAAATTAATAAAACTGAATCAATTTCCTTTGATCTTTATAAATTAAATAAGAACATATACGAAGCATATAGAGCTTTTAATTGTGATTCAGCAATTTTGTATTTGAATAAAAATATAGAACTAGCAGATAAATTGGAAGATCTAAATTTGAGAATAGAAAGCAGATTAACTCTTTCCTATTTGTTATCTTCAGCCGGGATGTATATTGAATCATCAGATATTTTAAGTACTATGATTCGTAAGAATATTCCTTCTCATTTACTACTTAATTATTATGACTGTTTTTCACATTTATATGGGGAGTTAAGTGTATATACACAACATAAAGAATTTGCTGATAAATATGAAGAAATATCACAAGTATACAGAGATTCGTTATACAACTTGTTACCACGAGATTCTAAAGCATATTTAGAGCTTTATGAAGCCAAATTACGCAATGAACATCTTTACCAAGAAGCATTAAAAACTAATGAGCTAAGATTAAATAAGGTTGGTCTTAACTCTCCTGAATATGCATTAGTTACGTATCATCGTTCACTAAACTATAGATATATGAATGATGTAGAAAATGAAAAAATCAACCTTTGTTTATCTGCTATAACAGATATCCGTTTAGCTATAAAAGATCATGCTTCTTTATGGACTTTGGCACAACTTCTTTATGAAGATGGTGATATTGAAAGAGCATATAAATACATTCGTTTTTCATGGAATGCTACTAAATTTTATAATGCCCGTTTACGCAGTTGGCAAAGTGCTGATGTACTTTCTCTCATTGACAAAACGTATCAAGCAATGATTGAAAAACAAAATAACCGGCTGCAGCAAAATTTGTGGATTATATCGGCTTTACTTCTACTATTAGTTTTTGCTGTAATCAGAATTTATACTCAAATGAAGAAACTTGCTGTTGCCCGAAATCATTTACAGATTGCTAATGTAAAACTCAATTCATTAAATGAAGAGTTACTTCAAATTAACGGGCAATTGAAAGTTGCCAATGCCGATCTGGTTGAGTCAAATTTAATTAAGGAAGAGTATATTGCACGCTTTATTAAATTAAGTTCTAGATATATTAATAGGTTAGATGCATACAGACGGATGGTAAGTCAAAAAATCACAACGAAGAAAATTCAAGAATTGTTGGATATTACACGTTCTCCTGAAGTATTAGACGAAGAACTGAATGAACTCTATACTAATTTCGATACTGCATTTTTGCATATTTTCCCGGATTTTGTGAAGAAGTTTAATTTGTTATTAAAAGAAGACGAGCAAATAGTATTAAAAAAGGAAGAATTGCTAAATACAGAATTACGGATATTTGCATTAATTCGTTTAGGTATTGAAGATAGTTCTCAAATAGCAGAGTTTCTTCGCTATTCTGTAAATACTATTTATAACTATCGTGCTAAAGTAAAAAATAAAGCTAGAATACCCAGAGACGATTTTGAGGATATAATTAAGAATTTAAGGTAGTTATAATTTGTATGTCATCCACTTTTTGTATTGTTAAAATAGAGTTAACTATTTTATTCATAGACTATTAGATATTATTGTATCCACTTATTTTTTCATCATTAAATTTTACATTTAAGTTATTAGTATATTTGATATAAGCACATAGAGTAACAAAAGTTACTTTATAATGCTATTGTTAACCAAATAAACTAGTACGCATGAAAAAGATTTTACGAAAATTTCTTTTGGAAAATCGAAGGATTTTCTGTGTCTTTTGGGCACTGTTTGTATCTATAAGTGTTTTTTCACAGCAATTTACTGCATCTGGACAAGTTCTTGATTCCCAAAGTGAGCCACTTATTGGAGTAAGTGTTTTAGAAAAAGGATCATCCAACGGCGTCATAACAGACTTGGATGGTCAATTTAAATTAAATGTAAATTTAAATAGTGTTTTAGTCTTTTCTTATGTTGGCTATAGAACTGAAGAAATAAATGCAACTGTTGATATGCATGTTATGCTTCAAGAAGAGAGTGAATTACTAGATGAAGTAGTAGTAATAGGATATGGATCAGTAAAAAGGAAAGATGTTACTACAGCTGTATCTTCAGTATCAACAAAAGATATTGATATTCGTCCCATTGTTTCAACAGGTCAGGCCATTCAAGGTAAGGCAGCAGGTATCTCTGTTGTTCAACCTTCCGGAAAGCCTGGTGAGGATGTTAGTATTCGGGTACGTGGTACAACTTCTATGAATGGCAGCAATGAACCACTATATGTTGTGGATGGGGTACCTGTAGATAATCTGAGATTCTTAGCTCCAACAGATATTGAGAGTATGCATATATTAAAAGATGCATCTTCTGCTGCTATTTATGGTTCTCGTGCAGCCAATGGAGTCATTCAAATTACCACAAAATCCGGATCAGAAGGAAAAGCTAAAATAGCTTTGACTGTTCAGTTTGGATTAAATCAAGTCGTAGATAAAATAAAATCATTAAACTCTGCACAATACAAAGAACTGCAAGATGAAATAGGTTTAGTTTCTTTACCCGATGGGTTACCTGATCAAACGAATTGGTTTGATGAAACCTATACTACAGGGAATACTCAAAACTATCAGGTTTCGGTATCAAATGGTAATGATAAGATGAACTATTACCTTTCAGCAGGATATCTAAATGAAAAAGGAATTTTAGATATTTCCTATTATAAACGTTATAATTTCCGCTTAAATTTTGAAAATAAAATTCGAGATTGGTTGATTGTCAATGCAAATATTGCTTATTCAGATTACTCTGGAAATGGAGGGGGAACAATGGGACAAGGAGCAAATCGTGGGGGAGTTGTCTTGTCGGTAATTAATACTCCAACCTATGCTCCTATATGGGATCCTTTAAATCCTAATCAATATTATAATAACTTTTATGGAGTTGGTAATATTACAAACCCATTAGAGAATATGGCAAGAAATGAAAATAATAAAGACAAAGAAAACCGTTTGTTAGCCACAGGGAGTTTATTATTCAAAATTTTACCCGAACTAACATTTAAAACAACTTTTTCTATAGACCGACGTAATGCTATAAATACAACATTTTTGGACCCTGTTTCAACGGCTTGGGGACGCGAACAACATGGTGAAGCTGCTGATAACCGTAATATGAATACAGTACTCACTTTTGATAATGTATTGACTTATAATAAAACGTTTAATAAACATGGTTTAGAAGTTATGGCTGGAACATCCTGGACAGATTCCGATTATACGAATAGCTGGATTAATGGATCTCATTATCGTAATGGTATGATTCAAACATTAAATGCAGCTAATAAAATAGCATGGGATAATACAGGATCGGGAGGATCACAATGGAGAATTATGTCTTATTTTGGACGTGCTTCTTATAATTATGAAGGAAAATATTTATTAACAGCTAATATACGTGTGGATGGTTCTTCAAAATTACATCCGGATCATCGTATGGATGCTTTTCCCTCTTTTTCTGCCGCTTGGCGTATGTCATCAGAGAAATTTATGGAAAATCTAACTTGGATTGATGATTTAAAAATACGTGGAGGATGGGGACAAACCGGAAATCAATCCGGACTTCATGATTATGCTTATTTACAACGCTATAATATTAGTCGTATCCAATGGTTTAAAATTGCCGAGGGGGGTGATACCACAGACTATGCCAATTCGGTTCCTGTAATTACTCAAGCCAATTTACGCACATTAGATTTAACTTGGGAAAAAACGAGTCAAGCCAATATTGGATTGGATTTGACTTTGTTTAATAATAGGTTATCCTTTACCATGGATTATTATTATAAGAAGACAAAGAATATGCTAACCAATGTAAAAGTACCTGCCGGAGGGGGAGGGTCAAGAGATATTGCTCGTAATGAGGGCGAAATGACGAATAAAGGATTTGAGTTTTCTGTAAGCTCTAAAAATATTCGTTTATCAGACTTTAATTGGGATACAGACTTCAATATTTCTTTCAATAAAAATAAATTAACCAAGTTAGAGTTAACAAGAATTAATTATGCAGCACAGACCTCCAATTTTATCAATGATTATGTTGTCCGAAATGAACCTGGACGTGCGTTAGGTGGATTTTGGGGGTATATTAGTGATGGAGTAGATATTGAAACTGGAGAGTTGATGTATCGTGACTTAAACGGGGATGGAAAAATAACTTCATCAGATAGAACATACATCGGTGATCCAAATCCTAAATTTACTTTTGGAATGACCAATAATTTTTCATGGAAAGGGTTTAATCTCAGTGTGTTTATTCAAGGCTCTTATGGAAACGATGTATACAATGCCTCTCGTATTGAAACAGAAGGTATGTATGATGGTAAAAATCAATCGGTTCGTGTATTAGATCGTTGGAGAATTCCGGGACAAATAACAGATGTTCCTAAAGCAAATTTTAGATTATTAAATTCAACCCATTTTGTTGAAAATGGTAGCTATTTGCGATTGAAAGATGTTACATTATCTTATAATGTGAAAGGGAAAATTCTAAAAAAATGGGGTATTAATAGATTACAACCTTATTTTACAGCAACGAACTTGTTGACTTGGACAAGTTATTCCGGTATGGATCCGGAGGTAAATCAATGGGGTAACAGTGGTACAGTACAAGGAATAGATTGGGGTACTTATCCTCATTCTAAATCTTTTGTCTTTGGTATTAATATTGAATTCTAATGAAAGGAAAGAATATGAAAATAAAATATATTTTATTGGGAATGGTTTCTGGTTTGCTATTAGGTTTCTATTCTTGTTCACTAGATCGTGATCCTATAGATGCTTATTCAGACGTGACAGAAGGTGTTACAGAGACCGGAGAAAAGGTTGTGTTTAAGAATAAAGCAGCTGTTGAGGGACACTTAACAACGCTATATGACCAAATGCGCGATCGTCAAGAACATTGGTATGTGGATTTACTTTTGATTTCTGAGTCTCATTCAGATAATGCATATGCCGGAACAACGGGTGCTGAAGTGGTTCCTTACGAAGATAATTCAATTGATGCTTCTAATTCTGTATTAGAGAGAGATTGGAACCGTTACATGGAAGATATAGCCAGAGCTAATGTTTTGATTTGTAATATTGATGATGTTAAAGATAATACATTAACTTCCGGTGAGCGTGAAGAATATAAAGCAGAAGCACAAATTTTTCGTGCCATGATAATGTTCGATATGGTACGTTTATGGGGTGATTTTCCTGTAATTACAACAGTAGCAGATGATATTACTTCAGAAAACATTGCAGAGGTTTATCCACAATATTTCCCTGAGCAAAATACCGAATTAGAGGTTTATCAACAAATAGAAAAAGATTTATTGGAGGCTATTGAATATGCTCCGGATAATGCCAAAGGAAATAAAACAAAATTTTCTAAATCTGTAGCTCGTGCGTTATTAGCTAAGATTTATGCTGAAAAACCTTTACGCAATTACCCTAAAGTTATTCAATATTGTGATGAACTAAAAGCAGATGGTTTTGAGTTAGTAGATAATTTTAGTGATCTGTTTGGAATGAATGCAACAGGTACAGATGTTAAAATGCGTAACACAAAAGAATCCATTTTAGAGGCTCAATTTATAGCTGGAGCCGGTAACTGGTGTACGTGGATGTTTGGTCGTGATTTAGTGAACTGGAACCTTAATTTCACTTGGGCTAAATGGGTTACACCTTCTCGTGATTTGATCAATGCCTTTGAAAAAGAAGGAGATAAAATTAGATATGCTGAATCTATTGTTTATTACGATTGTAATTGGAGTAACTATTATCCCTCAGATCATTATCCGTTTATGTATAAATGTAGATCTGCTTATAGTAGTATTATAAAGTATCGTTACGCTGATATTTTACTGTTGAAAGCTGAAGCTTTGATTTTGCAAGAAAATCCAAATCTAAATGCAGCAGCAGACCTTATTGATGAAATTAGAGAACGAGTTGAATTAAATAAACTGCCTTCTTCTATTCGCCAAAATAAAGAAGATCTACTCAATGCATTGATAAAAGAAAGGCGATTAGAATTGGCTTTTGAAGGACAGCGTTGGTTTGATCTTGTTCGCTTGGATAAAGTAGAAGAGGTTATGAATGAGGTCTATAGAAAAGATAGTGGACGTAAGCAACAGGTTTATCCTTTTGACCAATATTCTTATCGATTACCAATTCCACAGTCGGTAATCGATGAAAATGTTAATTTAAATCAAAACTTGGGTTATTAATCAACACTAAAGCAATAGAAATTATTATGATGATAAAAATAAAAAAAATAGTATTAACCCTAATAGGAGGTTTTACATTATTGGCTGCATGTAGTAATAATGATGAAGTTATAAATCCTATAAATCCTGTTACAGAAGGTGATGTAACCGTTTATACAACAACTACTATCTTAACTCATGATTTAACTCGTAGTGCAATAGATTTTAGTTTAAAAGATAACTTGGCACCAACTAAAATTACGTTAGATCCAACTATACGTTACCAAGAAATGGATGGATTTGGAGCTGCAATAACTGGTTCTACTTGTTATAATTTACTTTTAATGAAACCCGAAGATCGTCATAAATTCCTAACAGAAACTTTCTCGGATCAAGATGGGTTTGGATTTAGTTACATTAGAATCTCTATTGGTTGTTCCGATTTTTCATTAAGCGAATATACCTGTTGTGATGAAAAGGGAATTGAAAACTTTGCTCTTCAAAGTGAAGAAAAAGAATACATAATTCCAATACTGAAAGATATTTTAACCATTAATCCATCCATTAAAATTATGGGATCACCTTGGACTTGTCCCAAATGGATGAAAGTAAAGAGTTTGTTTAATCGTATTCCTTTTGATTCGTGGACTGATGGACAATTAAATCCGGATTATTATCAAGATTATGCTACTTATTTTGTGAAATGGATAAAAGCATTTGAAGAACAAGGAGTTCCCATTTATAGCATAACACCTCAAAATGAACCTCTTAACAGAGCAAACTCTGCTTCTCTCTATATGGGCTGGTCTGAGCAACGGGATTTTATTAAGAATGCATTAGGTCCTAAATTAAAAGAAGCTGGTTTATCAACTAAAATTTATGTGTTTGATCATAATTATAATTATGACAATTTACCTTTACAACAAGACTATCCGGCTAATATTTATAAAGATGAGAATGCGGCACAGTATGTTGCAGGAGCAGCTTATCACAACTATGGTGGAAATAAGGAAGAGCTATTGACTATGCACGAGGCTTATCCCAATAAAGAGCTTATATTTACTGAAACCTCTATAGGTACGTGGAATAGTGGACGAGACCTTTCCAAACGTTTAATGGAGGATATGCAAGAAGTTGCGTTGGGTACTATTAACAATTGGTGTAAAGGAGTTCTTGTATGGAATTTGATGCTTGATAACGATAGAGGCCCTAATCGTGAAGGGGGTTGTCAAACCTGCTATGGTGCGGTAGATATCAATAATAGCGATTATAAAACCATTTATCGTAATTCACATTATTACATAATAGCACATCTGTCATCTGTGGTTAAACCGGGTGCTACTCGTATTGGAACTAGTGGATATACTGATACTGATTTATTATATACCGCTTTTGAGAACACAGATGGTACTTATGCTTTGGTTTTGATGAATAAGAACGACAAAGCAAAAAGAATAACTTTCAGCGATGGTAAAGAGCATTTTGCTTATGATGTTCCTGGTAAATCTGTAACATCCTATCGGTGGGGAGAGTCAAAATAGAAACCTTAAATGTATAATAAAATGAAAAAAAGTATATATATCATTCTTTCATTCATAGGGTTTTTAGGGTTAAACGCTTGTAGTGATGACGATGTTCCCGGTAATCCTATAATGGAATTGAAAACAGAAAATACAGATGCCTTTTTTGGTGATAGTTTAACTTTTACCATTAATGCTTCTGATCATGATGTGCCTTTATCTACGTTAAAAGTTCAGCTATTTTATGGGGAAGAGCAAGTTTCAGAAACAACAATTCGTACAAAGTTAAGTGGTAACGATTATAGTGGTAAAATTTATATTCCATATTATGCTAATATACCCGATGGTAAAGGTACATTGAAATATATTTTACAAAACATTAATTTTGTTATCTCTGAACATGAACGAGAGATAAGTTTAGCTCGTCCAGATTTTCCATATCTTACTTTAATTGACGAAGAAGGAAAAAGTTATAAAATGGAACGAGAGTCTTTATATAAGTATAATGTTTCGGGCGATTTTTCCCAAAAGATGAATGCCTATATAAAAACGCCTAAGGTGGGCGAGAATGGAAATGAATTAACTTTTGGTTGGGAAAACAATGCAATAGAAATAGGATCTGTTACTCCTATTCCTTTTTCAAATACGACTCCCGGTAATTACACTATCAGTTTTAATACGTTGAATTATGAAGTTAGTCCGTTCTCTAAATTAAAAGTAAATGGGCAGGAGTTAGAATTGATTGAAAATGATATTTACAGTATTCAACTCACCATAAGAAGAAATGAAACTTTAACCTTTGAGGGGGTTCCTGATTATGATAATTGGTGGATTGATCTGGATTATTTTGAAAAACAAGGGGATGGTACATTAAAATTCTTACCTCTAACAGGAAGTTATCAACTGACAGCGAATGGGAAAAAGAAATTTTTCTCTGTCATGGCTTTGAAAGATGGGCAACCTGCAAGTTTACAAGAAGATGGTTCAGGTGCTATTTGGGCTATTGGTAATGGAATAGGAAAACCTTCTGTAAGTACATCTGAAGTAGGTTGGAATGCATCAGAAGGATTATGTATGGCACAACTGACATCACGAAAATATCAGCTGACATTGACTGCCGGGGTAACAATGAAAATAGATAATATTGATTTTAAATTCTTTCATATAAACGATTGGGATAAAGGAGAATTTACCGGAGAAGCATTATCTACAACAAGTAACTTAATTGAAATTACAGAATCCGGTAATCTTAAACTAGCAGAGGGTAAAAAATTTGATAGAGGTGGAGTGTATAAGTTTATTGTTGATGTTAGTGGTGGAATTAATCAGGCTAAATTATCTGTAGAGAAGATTGATCAGATAGAATTACCAATGGAAGATATTCTTATTAATGGTGTTAAGTTGGAAGAAACAGGTATGGATACCTATGAGGCCACTTTAGACCTATCCCAAGAGCAAATTTTACAAATTTCCGGAGTTGACGATTTTGATTCTTGGTATTTAGATCCTGATTTTGTTACCCTAGCAGGGAATAATCAAATGAAATTTTTACCTGTTACAGGTGCGTATCGCATCAGAGTTAATATTGGAAGGAAAGCCGTATCTGTAATACGTATGGATGGAAATAAAGACGCCACATTAGGTGCTGACGGTCATGGAGCCATTTGGATCATGGGGTGGGGTATCGGTTCGCCATCATTAGATAATCAATTTGGTTGGGAACCCGGACAAGCTTATTGTATGGCTGAAATATCTCCTAAAAAATATCAATTTACGGGTATAGCCGGACCTGAAAAAGATTCAGAAATAGGACAACGTATTCGATTTGATTATTTAAGTTGTAAGTTTTTCCATCAAAATGGATGGGGCGCTGAGTTTTCTGGAGATAATGCTTTAACCATTGATGAAAAGTCTAAAGTTTTTATTGCTGATAAAGGCAATATAGAGTTTGCAGATGGAGTGAAGTTAAAAGAAGGAGAAGTTTATGTTCTTACAATAGATTTAACGGCAGGGAATGACAGAGGACTTATTTCTTTTGTTCCGAAATAGTTATAGTGGAAAGGTAGCTTTATCTTTAAGTATATTAAAATCAATGATTATAAAATCTATAAAATGGAATAATATGAAAGTAAAATTACTAGGCTTGTGTTTGTTCTTAATGATACTTTTACCGATAAGTGCTCAGAAACCTGTATATCTGGATGAAAATAGTCCCATAGAAGAAAGAGTGAAAGACGCTTTGAGTAGGATGACATTAAAAGAAAAAATAGCAATGACTCATGCTCAATCTAAATTTAGTTCTCCGGGTGTGCCTCGTCTGGGTATTCCTGAAGTGTGGGCAACAGATGGTCCCCACGGTATACGACCTGAGGTTTTATGGGATGAATGGAATCAAGCAGGTTGGACAAACGATTCTTGTATTGCCTTTCCTGCATTGACCTGTCTAGCAGCAACATGGAACTTAGATATGGCTTACCTTTATGGAAAGAGTATTGGTGAGGAAGCACGCTATCGTAACAAAGATATTTTGTTAGGGCCAGGTGTGAATATTTATCGTACTCCTTTAAATGGTCGGAACTTTGAATATATGGGTGAAGACCCCTTTTTGGCTTCTAAAATGGTGGTTCCATACATCAAAGGAGTGCAAGAGAACGGTGTGGCGACTTGTGTGAAACATTATGCCTTGAACAACCAAGAATTTAGAAGACATACTGTGAATATTCATTTGAGCGATCGAGCTTTATATGAAATTTACTTGCCTGCTTTCAAAGCTGCTGTACAAGAGGGGAGAACATGGTCTATTATGGGAGCCTATAATTTATTTGAAGGTATACATGCTTGTCACAATAAACGTTTATTGAAAGATATCTTGCGTGATGAGTGGGGCTTTGATGGGGTAGTGGTATCCGATTGGGGAGGTACTCATCATACAGAGCAAGCTATTTTTAACGGGTTGGATTTGGAGTTTGGTACTTGGACTGATGGATTATCCGGAGGATCTAAAAAAGCTTATGATAATTATTTCTTAGCTCATCCTTACTTAAAACTTATAAATGAAGGTAAAGTGGGAATTAAAGAGTTAGATGAAAAAGTAAGTAATATTCTTCGTTTGATTTTCAGAACCTCTATGAATCCTAATAAACCGATGGGGTCACTTGGTTCTCCAGAACATAGTCAAGCCGGATTAAAAATAGCTCAAGAAGGAATTGTTTTGCTGAAAAATAAAGATAATGTATTACCTATTGACTTAAGTAAAACAAAGTCAATTGCTGTGATAGGAGAGAATGCAATAAAGATGCTGACTGTAGGTGGAGGAAGCTCCTCCCTAAAAGTAATTTATGAAACATCTCCTTTAGAAGGTTTGCAAAAGAGATTAGGTAAGGATGTGAAGATTATTTATGCCAGAGGTTATGTGGGAGATCCAACCGGTGAATATAATGGGGTTGAAACAGGACAAGATTTGGCTGAAAATCGTTCCTGTGAAGAGCTTTTAACTGAAGCCATTCAAGTAGCAAAAGAAGCAGATTATGTTCTCTTTTTCGGTGGATTGAATAAAAGTAAACACCAAGACTGTGAAGATTCTGACCGTGAAGGACTAGAGTTACCTTATGAACAAGACCGTGTAATAAACGAATTGTCTAAAGTAAATAAGAATTTAGTAGTTATCAATCTATCGGGTAATGCAGTTGCTATGCCTTGGGTAGATAATGTTCGGGCTATTGTTCAGGGCTGGTATTTAGGATCAGAAGCAGGGACTGCTTTGGCTTCTGTTTTGGTTGGTGATGTAAATCCATCGGGAAAACTACCTTTTACCTTTCCTGTGAAGTTAACTGATATCGGTGCTCATAGGTTAGATCTTTACCCCGGAGACAAATCGGATTTGGCTAAATCTACTCACAGTAGTGATACGATTAATACTATCTATGGTGAAGATCTGTTTGTGGGTTATCGTTGGGTAGATAAAGAGAAAATAACACCTTTATTTCCTTTTGGTCATGGGTTGAGTTATACCACGTTTGTTTATGGTAAACCTACGGTGAAGAAAACAACGATGAACGCCGATGAAACTCTATCCTTTAGTGTAAGTGTGAAAAATACGGGAACTCGTGAAGGGCAAGAAGTGGTTCAACTCTATATTAGTGATAAAAAGTCATCCCTTCCTCGTCCTGTAAAAGAACTGAAAGCGTTTCAAAAAATAACTTTAGCTCCCAACGAAGAGAAAGTAGTAACCTTATTTATCAATGCCGAAGCTTTGAGTTATTTTGATGATGGTAAACACGAGTGGGTGGCTGAACCGGGAAAATTTGAAGCACTCATAGGTAGTTCATCCAGAGATATTAAAGGAGTAGTGAAATTCGAATTAAAGTAAACTTTTATTACTCTTTTAACGATGTAAAAGATAGTTTTATTAAGGTCGCTTAGGCGCATTATAATGACGTTTTAAAAGTAATCCGGTCGGTCTAGGACTGAAGGTCCTTCGGTCCTAGACCGATGCATGTTCAGTCCTAGACCGAAAGGCATTGGGTCTTAGACCTAGAATAGGAATAAAATAGCCTTGTTAAATTTTAGCAAAAAAAATAGGCTTTGTAAAATTTCCCATCACAAGTTGGAAGGAAAAATACAAAGCCTATTTTATGACTTTATTTTAATCAGATGAATCAAGTAGAAAGTCTACTTATTTATTCCCATTCAATAGTTGCCGGTGGCTTGGAGCTGATGTCATAGGTTACTCTATTTACTCCCGCCACATTATTTATAATATCATTGGATATTTGAGCTAAGAAATCATAAGGTAAGTGACTCCAGGTGGCAGTCATAGCATCAACCGAGTTAACGGCACGCAATGCTACAGCTCTTTCATAGGTTCTCTCTTCATTAGAAACCCCTACAGCTTGTACAGGAAGAAGAATGACTCCGGCTTGCCATACTTTGTCATAAAGTCCCCAATCTCTTAAACCTTGAATGAAAATATGATCGGCTTCTTGTAAAACACGAACTTTTTCAGGTGTGATATCACCTAAAATTCTCACACCTAAACCTGGTCCGGGAAATGGATGTCTGGAAATTAAATGATCTTCCATACCTAAAGCACGTCCCACTTTTCTTACTTCATCTTTGAAAAGTAAGCGTAGAGGTTCACACAGCTTTAAGTTCATTTTTTCAGGAAGTCCACCTACATTATGATGACTCTTAATTACCTTTCCACTAATGGATAACGATTCTATAACATCGGGATAGATAGTTCCTTGTCCCAACCATTTGACATCTTTTATTTTGTGTGCTTCTTCATCAAACACCTCAATGAAGTTCCTGCCAATAATTTTCCGTTTTTCTTCAGGATCGGTAATTCCTGCAAGATCAGCGTAGAATTTTTTACTGGCATCAACACCTATTACATTAAGCTTCAAGTTCTCATAATCTCTCAACACATCGGAAAACTCGTTTTTACGCAGTAGTCCATGGTTAACAAACACACAAATCAGATTATTTCCAATGGCTTTGTTCAGTAAAACAGCTGTAACCGATGAATCTACACCTCCACTTAATGCTAATACTACTTTGTCATTACCCAGTTGTTCCTTTAACTCGGCTACAGTATGCTCTATAAACGATTCTGGAGACCAAGTTTGAGTACATTGACAAATGTCTACCAAAAAGTTTTTAAGAAGCGTATTCACTTCTTTACTGGTTGACTTCATTAAATCAAAGCTGATACCCCAAACTTGATCCGACACATTTTCGTAAGCAATGGGGGCTCCTTGGAAGTTGGCTAGTTCAGAAAAATCAGAAGGCAATTCTTTTATGGAGTCAGCTCCATCAAGTGTAACTGAAAAATCATCTTTAATACCGTTGAAGAGTGCACTTTCTTTGTTTAATGTAATGTTTGTTTTTTCATTAAGTAAAGAGGCGAGTGTACCCCCGTGTTCTTTAGCTAATAAATGAGCACTATACTCCATTGCTAAAACCGGGTATTTACCATAGAAATCATTGAAACTAGTGGTAATCGCTTTTGAATCAGTAACAGAAATAGGACTTCCTGTCAGTATGACTCCTTTAATAAATGGATCGTTTTTAGGGAATTTATTGTAAGCAACAATTTCACAAAAAACATCTAGTTCACGAACCCTTCTACCTAATAATTGTGTGTTTGGTGATCCAAAATCTACAATAATAATTTTTTCTTGCACAAACGTTATTTTTTGATGAGAATTATTTTCTTTCTTTTAATAGATCTCTAATTTCTGTCAATAAAACCTCTTCTTTGGGAGGAGCAACAGGTTCCGGAGCTTTTTCTTCTTCCGGTTTCTTTTTAGTGAAATTATTGATAAATTTGATAAATAAAAAGATGGAAAATGCAATGATTAGAAAATCAAAAACATTTTGAATGAAATTGCCATAGTTCAGTGTTACGGCAGCTACTGTTTCCACACCATCTTCCATAATAGCAGGTTTCATAACCCATTGTAAATCTGTAAACTTTGCTCCACCAACCAATAAACCTATTGGAGGCATAATAACGTCTGCAACAATGGATGACACTATCTTACCAAAAGCTCCTCCTATTACAACACCCACCGCCATGTCAATAACATTTCCTCGCATGGCGAATTCTTTGAATTCTTTCAAAAACGTACCTTTACTCATAAGATTTTATATATTAACAGTTAAATCATGTGCAAATATAAAATATTTCTGTATTTTTGCACTGCGTTTTAGACGTAAACTCTTTAATAAGAACATTATATTAGAGAATATTATACAATCCTTAAAAAATTAAAACAAAATGATTAAAGTAGGTATTAATGGTTTCGGCCGTATCGGACGTTTCGTTTTCCGTGCAGCACAAACAAGAAATGACATCCAAGTTGTAGGTATTAATGACCTTTTACCAGTAGATTATTTGGCTTATATGCTAAAATATGACACTATGCACGGTCAATTTGATGGTACAATTGAAGTTGATGCTGAAAAAAACCAATTAATCGTTAACGGTAATGCTGTTCGTATTACTGCAGAGAAAGATCCTTCAAACTTAAAATGGGATGCTATTGGTGCTGAATATGTTGTAGAATCAACAGGATTCTTCTTAACAAAAGAATCAGCTCAAGCTCACGTTGCTGCTGGTGCTAAATATGTTGTTATGTCTGCACCTTCAAAAGACGATACTCCTATGTTCGTTTGCGGTGTGAATGAAAAAACTTATGCCGGACAACAAATCGTGTCTAATGCATCATGTACTACAAACTGTTTAGCTCCTCTTGCTAAAGTATTGAATGACAAGTTTGGTATCACTGATGGTTTAATGACAACTGTACACGCTACAACTGCTACTCAAAAAACAGTAGATGGTCCTTCTATGAAAGACTGGAGAGGTGGTCGCGCTGCTGCCGGAAACATTATTCCTTCATCAACAGGTGCTGCTAAAGCTGTAGGTAAAGTTATTCCTACATTAAACGGTAAATTAACAGGTATGTCTATGCGTGTTCCTACTCTTGACGTTTCTGTTGTTGACTTAACTGTAAACTTAGCTAAACCTGCAACATACGAAGAAATTTGTAATGCAATGAAAGAAGCTTCTGAAGGCGAATTAAAAGGTATTTTAGGTTACACTGAAGATGCAGTTGTTTCATCTGACTTCTTAGGTGATCCACGTACTTCTATCTTCGACGCTAAAGCTGGTATCGCTTTAACTGATACTTTCGTAAAAGTAGTATCTTGGTACGATAACGAAATAGGTTATTCTAACAAAGTATTAGACCTAATTGCTCACATGGCAGGATACAACAAATAATTTTTGGTTAAAATTATTTCATGATAAATTAAAAGAGGATGTATTAACGCATCCTCTTTTTTTATATTCTTTGTTAATTTGGCCCTTTGTGTAAGGGAATCACCTATTTTTTTTGCAAATTTGTGTGTCTAAAAATCTAAGTCATAAATACATATGCGTAAATTAGCAATTACATTAACCTTATTTTTTATAATGAGTATTATAAGTGCACAAAATCCTTTCTTTGAAAAGTATACTACACCTCATGGAACAGTCCCTTTTCATTTAATTAAAAATGAACATTTTGAGCCTGCAATAAAAGAGGGTATCGAACAGCAACTGAATGAAATAGAGTCTATTACAAATAATTCTGAAGCCCCTTCGTTTACTAACACCATCTTGGCTTTGGAAAAATCCGGAGACCTTTTAGATCGCGTGGTTACAGTTTTTGGTAACTTAAGAAGTGCTGAAACAAGCGATGAGTTACAGAAAATAGCACAAAATGTTATTCCTTTACTAAGTGATCATAGTAGTAATGTTAGCCTTAATAAAGAACTCTTTCACAGAATAAAAGCTGTTTATGATAATAAAGAGGCATTTAACTTAAACGGTGAAGAGTTAAAATTATTAGAAAATACATACGATAGCTTTGTGCGTAAAGGAGCTAATTTAAAAGGTAAAGCGCAGGAAAGATATCGTGAAATAACAAAACAACTAAGTCTTCTTTCTTTTAAATACAGTGAGAATAACCTTAAAGAAACCAATGACTATCAATTAATCTTAACTGATACGAATCAATTAAAAGGATTACCTCAAAGTGCAATTGATGCAGCAGCAGAAACAGCGAAAGAAAAAAATGTTGAAGGATGGGTGTTCACTTTACATGCTCCTAGTTATATTCCTTTCATGGAAAATGCTGAAAGTAGAGAGTTACGTGAAAAATTATATATGGCTTCAAATACAATTTGTACGCACGACAATGAGCAAAACAATGAGAAAATTGTACTGGAAATAGCCAATTTAAATAGAGAAAAAGCCAATCTTTTGGGATATCCCCATTATGCTGCATATCAATTAGAGAAAAGGATGGCAGCAAATAGTGAAAATGTTTTTAACTTATTGAATGAGTTATTGACTTCTTACAAACCCATTGCTTTGAAAGAAGTAGATGAAGTTCAACGTTATGCTAGTCAGGAACAAGGAGAAGATTTTGTTTTAATGCCTTGGGATTGGAGTTTTTATTCCAGTAAATTAAAGAAAGAAAAATTCGATTTAAATGATGAAATGTTGCGCCCTTATTTTGAATTAAGTAAGGTAAAAGAGGGAGTTTTTGGATTAGCTACTCGTTTATATGGCATTCAATTTAAAGAAAACAAAGAGATACCGGTTTATCATCCTGATGTAAATGCTTATGAAGTATATGATAAAGATGGTTCTTTTCTAGCTGTTTTATATACTGACTTTCATCCACGTTCAGGAAAGCGTTCCGGTGCTTGGATGACAAGTTTTAAAGGACAATGGATTGATCTGGATACGAAAGAAAATAGTCGTCCACACATTACTGTCGTAATGAACTTTACTAAGCCTACAGCTACTCAACCTGCATTACTTACTTTTGACGAAGTTAATACGTTTCTACACGAATTTGGACACGCTCTTCATGGTATATTCGCTAATACAACATTTGAAAGCTTAAGCGGAACCAGTGTATATAGAGACTTTGTTGAGCTACCCTCTCAGCTCATGGAAAATTTTGCAATATCTAAAGAGTTTTTAAATACCTTTGCTACTCATTATAAAACTGGTCAAATGATTCCGGATGAATTAATCCAAAAAATAATAGATTCAAACAACTTTAATGTAGCTTATGCTTGTTTACGTCAGCTTAGTTTTGGCTTCTTAGATATGGCATGGTACACATTAGAAGAACCTTATAGAGGGGATGTTAAGACTTTTGAAAAAGAAGCTTGGCAAGAAGCTCAACTTCTGCCCGAATTAACTGAGACCTGTATGAGTGTTCGTTTCTCTCATATTTTTTCAGGAGGATATGCAGCAGGATATTACAGTTATAAGTGGTCTGAGGTTTTGGATGCTGATGCTTTTTCTTTATTCCAAGAAAAAGGAATATTCAACCAAGAGGTAGCAAATTCTTTCAGGGAGAATATTTTATCGAAAGGAGGAACAGAACATCCGATGGAATTATACAAACGATTTAGAGGTAAAGAACCTTCAATTAAAGCTCTATTAATACGTAACGGAATAGAAAATGAAAATTAAATATATAGGTATTATATTATTGCTTTTATTCTCTTTGGCTTCTTGTAATGATAATGATGATGTGGTTGCTATTTTTACAGGAAAAACATGGAAACTAAATGTTATTTATCATTTAGGTAAAACAGATCTCAGTTATTGGAAGAATGATGAAGCAGCTTACAATGAATCTATTAAGAAGCTTAAAGAGAGAGGCTTTACAGTTAGGTTTGATGGTTCTCAAGTAGATGATGTTGTTACCGGAACTTTTACCGGTCAAGGGTATGATTCTTCTTTTTCAGGAAATTGGAGTTGCAATGCGGCCAGTAAACAGATAACGATAACTTCTTTTGAAGCTAAAGGAACAGAAAAAGATGTTTTCGCAAAAGCTTTTGTTAATGCGATACAAAATGTAATTTCATATCGAAAAGGAAGTGATTTCAATAATTTATATTTAGATTTTAAAGAAGGTGTTGAAACTAAATATATGTCGTTTACGGTTTTAAGAGAAGAATGAAAAAGGGAGATTTAGATAAGCAAAAGGCTTTGGATTTTCGCTATATGCGTATGGCAGCTATATGGGCAGAAAACTCCTATTGCGTACGTAGAAAGGTGGGTGCCTTGATCGTTAAGGATAAAATGATTATTTCTGATGGTTACAACGGTACTCCCTCTGGATTTGAAAATATCTGCGAAGATGAAAACAATGTAACAAAACCGTATGTTCTTCATGCAGAAGCAAATGCCATAACTAAAATTGCTCGTTCAAATAATAGTAGTGATGGTGCAACATTATATGTTACAGCAGCTCCTTGTATTGAGTGTTCTAAGTTGATCATACAGTCGGGTATTAAACGAGTGGTTTTTGGTGAGCATTATCGTTTAGATGATGGTATTAAACTGTTGGAAAGAGCTGATATTGAGGTTGTTTTCATTGAATCAAAATAACCTCTTTAGTTATATTATAAATACACGCAAAAGAGAATATGAAATCAAATAAGAAAAATCGTTTTATCCCTATTATTATTGCTGTAAGTGTAATTCTAGGTGTTTTTATAGGCAATTTTTATTCCAAACGTCAGTCATTAGGAAGTCAGATTGGTGTGTTTAAATTGGGCTCAAATAAAATAAATGCTCTTTTACGTGTAGTTGAAGAACAATATGTTGATTCTGTTGACATTGATGAGATTATAGAAGATGCACTTCCTAATATATTAGCTGAACTAGATCCTCATTCAACTTATATTCCAGCTAAAGATTTAGAAGCTGTAAACTCTGAGTTGGAAGCTAGTTTTAGTGGAATTGGGGTCGCTTTTACTATTCAACATGACACCATTCATATCAATAGTGTGATACAGGGTGGTCCGTCAGAGAAAGTGGGCATTTTGCCCGGTGATCGTATAGTGACTGTTGATGATAGTCTTTTTGTAGGTAAAGAATTGACCAATGAAAAGGCAATGCGCACATTAAAAGGGCCTAAAGGAACAACAGTGAAAGTGGGTATTAAAAGACGTTCTGAAGAAAAACTGATTGATTTCGTTATTACCCGTGATGATATTCCACAGAACACTATTGATGCATCTTATTTGATAGATGATGCTTGGGGATATATCCAGATGACTAAATTCGGTAAAACCACCCATATTGAACTATTAAGTGCCATTGCAAAATTAAATCACCTGAAGAGTAAAGGTTTAATTATCGACTTAAGAGGTAATACCGGGGGATTTATGGACCCTGCTATACGTGCTGCGAATGAGTTTTTGGAACAAGGCAGATTAATTGTTTATGCTGATGGTAGACGTTTCCCTCGTATTGATGAATTTGCTGATGGAACGGGTAGCTGTCAACGTGTACCTGTGGTTGTCTTGGTGGATGAAGGTTCGGCTTCTGCCAGTGAGATATTTGCAGGTGCTATTCAAGATAATGATAGAGGCTATGTGGTAGGTAGACGTACTTTTGGTAAGGGCTTAGTGCAACAGCCCATTGCTTTTAACGATGGTTCTGGATTACGCTTAACCGTTGCTCGTTATTTTACTCCTTCGGGTAGAAGTATTCAGCGTCCTTATCAAAAAGGTAATGATATGGAGTATCAATTAGACTTGTTAAGCCGTTATCAACATGGAGAACTCTTCTCAAAAGACAGTATCAAACAAGATGAATCCGAAGTATACTACACAACTAAAGGAAGATTAGTATATGGTGGAGGGGGTATTATGCCAGATATCTTTGTACCACAGGATACGTTAGGTTCATCCTCTTACCTCATGGAAGTCTTAAAAAATCGTTTAACCATTGAGTATAGTTTTCAATATTCAGATAAAAACAGAGAGACACTATCTAAGTTTAAGAAATACGACGAAATAGTGAATTACCTGAATAATCATCAAATACTACACCAATTCATTGAGTTTGCTGACGAAAAAGGAGTAAAACGTAGAAATATTTTAATCAGACGTTCCTATAAATTATTAGAGAAGAACTTATATGGTAACATCATCTATAATATTTTAGGAAGTGAAGAGTTTGTTAAATTTTACAACCTGGATGATCCTACAGTACAAAAAGCCATAGAGATATTAGAATCCGGAGAGTCTATACCGGCAGCTCCCGAAAAAACAGAGGAAATTCCTTCAGATAGTTTGAAAAATGAGCTTACTACAGAAAAAGAAGTTGCGTGAGTTGATTTCATTAGAGAAAAAGAAATATTCGATAGAGGAGAAAAAGGATTTGTCTAAACCCATTTGGGAAAGCATAGAGCAACTGAACTCTTTTCAAGAGAGTAAAATTGTTTTGCTCTATTATTCTTTGCCTGATGAAGTGTATACACATCAATTTATAAAAAAATGGAGTGGCCAGAAACAAATACTTCTTCCTGTAGTCAAAGGAAATTCTTTGGTTTTACGTATGTATCAGAAAGGTTGTTTCACTTCCGGTGTTTTTGACATTCTAGAACCTACAGGTGCTGATTTTTTGGAGTGGGATAAAATAGATTTTACCATCGTTCCTGCTTTAGCTTATGATAGAAAAGGCAATCGTCTGGGAAGAGGTGGTGGATATTATGATCGGATTTTACCCCAAATTACAGGCGTAAAAGTGGGTGTTTGCTTTCCTTTTCAAATAATTGATGAAATTCCGACTGAAGATTTTGATTATTCAGTAGATTTAGTGATTTTTGACTAACATAACAGTTCAACTTTTTTATTCAACTTAAAATAAATTATTATGCTAATCTTTTCATTGCTACTTTTATTTTCTCTTTGCGTTAGCGTTAACGTAAATGCAAAAGAAGTATTTCCTGATAATACACCAATTTCTGAATGGTTTTATCAGAACAACAAAACAGACATAAAAAAATTAGGTCGTTCATACATAATCACAGATTATGGAGTAGTTAATGACAGTACTATTCTTCAAACAGAACAGATACAAAAAGTCATTGACGAAGCTCATCAAGCAGGTGGAGGAGTGATTGTTATTCCAAAAGGTGTTTATTTGAGTGGTTCTCTTTTCTTTAAGTCTAAGACTCATTTACATCTTCAAGAAGGAGCTGTATTAAAAGGTAGTGATGATATAAGTGATTTTGCTGTTTTACCTACTCGTATTGAAGGACAAAGTTTAGATTATTTCGCTGCTCTTATTAATGCTGATGGTGTAGATGGTTTTACGTTGTCGGGAGATGGGACAATCAATGGCAATGGATTGAGGTATTGGAAGTCGTTTTGGTTGCGTAGAAAAGTAATTCCGGAATGCACCAATATGGATGAGCTGCGTCCTCGTTTGGTTTTTATATCAAACAGTAATGATGTGCAATTATCGGATGTGAAGTTGATTAATTCTCCATTTTGGACTACACATATTTATAAATGCAACAATATAAAACTTTTGAATTTACATATTTTTGCTCCTGCAAGTCCGGTAAAAGCTCCAAGTTCAGATGCCATAGATGTTGATGTTTGTAATAACGTATTGATTAAGGGTTGTTACATCTCTGTAAACGATGATGGTATTGCTTTGAAAGGAGGAAAAGGGCCTTTAGCTAACAAAGATGCTAATAATGGAAGCAATCGGAATGTGATTATTGAAGATTGTACTTTTGGCTTTTGTCACAGCGCTTTAACCTGTGGTAGTGAGTCTTTACATAATCATAATATCTTGTTCAGAAGATGTACCATTGACAGTGCTCAACGAGTACTTTGGTTAAAAATGCGCCCGGATACTCCGCAGAATTATGAGTATATTACTGTTGAGGATATTTCCGGAAATGCTAATAACTTGTTATATATCAAGCCCTGGACTCAGTTTTTTGATTTGAAAGGACAGAAAGAAATGCCTCTTTCTTATGGTAAGAATGTAACAATGAAGAATATTAAACTTAACTGTGATGTGGTGTTTAATGTGAGCTCTTCCGATCAATATAAGCTGTCAAATTTTACTTTTGAAAATTTAGATATTACAGCTACAAAAAATCCTACAATTAATATTGATTATATTGAAAACTTTAAATTAAAGGATATCAAAATCAATAATAAAAAGGAGTTTTAAGTATTCTTTTTTTACTTCTTAAAAATCCATTTATCACCTCTTAGTTCGAATAACATTCGGGCTAAGAGGTGATATTGCTTTGTTAAAGGTCTATGACTTGACTGTCTGAAACTGATGGGTAGCTTTGTTTTTAGTGGCAAAAGTCGTTCTTTTTGAAAAATATCGTATCTTTGAACCAAATGTCAAAAGAAAATAATTATGAAAAGAACAATTCAAATACTTTTGGTAACCTTTTGTTTAGCAGCATTTATACCTGCTGCACACGCTCAAGTTCAATTTGGAGTAAAGGCTGGAGTTAATATGAGTAAAGCCAGCTTAAGTAGAAAGGATTTTAATACAGATAATTTTACCGGATTTTTCTTAGGACCAGTTGTAGATATTACAGTACCTATTGTTGGTATTGGACTGGATGCAGCTCTTTTGTATTCTCAAAAAGGAGTAACTTTGGAAAATAAAGAACTACACACAGATTATACTATAAAGCAAAAAGGCATTGATATACCGATTAATCTAAAATATAATATTGGTTTCAGTCGTATCTTTGGCATATACTTAGCTGCGGGACCGGACTTCTTCTTTGTTTTTGATAGTGATAAAGGTTTTAGTAACTACGACTTTAAGAAGAAAAAGTCTCAAGTAGGGTTGAATTTTGGAGCAGGAATTAAGCTATTAGGCCATCTACATGCTGGGTTGAATTATAATATTCCTTTGAATAATTCTGCGGAAATTGTATCTGAAGGAAAGAGTGAAACAAACAAATATAAAACTAAGACTTGGCAATTCAGCGTTGCCTATATGTTCTAGGTTGAATTGAAATAGAATTATATAAAAAATGCAGTTGATTGTGAATCAGCTGCATTTTTTTATGATAGGAATTCTTATCTCTCCCTCTCTCTCTTTTATTGAGATGTAAATAATTCTTTCCTCTTGGGAAGGAATGAGAAAAGAGATAACTCTATTTTTTGTTTCAACGAAGTACCTTTATTTATTTGCTTATTTCTTTTGAGAACAACAGAAATACTGGAACTTTCAAAGCGAATGCATCTGCCGGTCTAGGAGCTAACACCTCTCGGTCCTAGACCGAACACCCTTCAGTCCTAGACCGACAGAGCTTTGATCCTAGACCGCTAAATTTCTAACCCACAGTTCTTGAAACAAGGGTATTGAAAAGAGTAAAATCGGCTTCGAAAAAGATAGAATTATCAGCAATGAAATGCTTATTAAAAGAGAATGTAGAGCATAAAAAAACTGCTTGAAAACGAAAAGTCAAGCAGTTTATGTGTGTTTACTAGCTGTTGTTGTAGTGTTATTTTACTCTTTATTGATGGGATGATAATCTCCATTTGCTTTTATGAGTTCTATCAGCTTTTCTACAGCTTCTTCTTGTGGAATGTTCCTTTCTACACAAATCTTGCCTTTGTATAAGCTGATTTTACCCTTACCTGCACCTACATATCCATAGTCCGCATCAGCCATTTCGCCGGGGCCATTTACAATACATCCCATGATACCAATTTTGAGCCCTTTTAGATGACTTGTCGCTACTTTAATTTTCTTGATTGTGTCTTCCAAGTTAAATAAAGTTCTTCCACATCCGGGGCATGAAATGTATTCTATGCGCGTAATGCGTAGTCGTCCGGCTTGTAAGATACCAAAAGCTATGCGATCTACTTTCTCTATTGGAATTGAGCCTTGATTGAATACAAAAATACCATCGCATAAACCATCAAAGATTAATGGTCCCATATCTACAGCAGCTTTTACCTGTAAATCCTCTTCTTGATTTTCATTGTAGTGCTGAAAGAAGATGACAGGGTGGGTTAATCCTTCAGTGGTTAACTGGTGTACTAATGCCCTGTGTTCACCCAAGCGATTGGGATGATTGCTTTGTGAAATGATAACAATTTCGGGGTGATCTTTTAAACATTGTACAACCTCTTCAGTTAGTCCCATGTAGGGAGTGAAAAGGAATTTGAGTTCCGCATCACAAGTGGCTATTAAGTCCAACTGATTGAAGCTGAAAGCAGGCCAAGAGTGTTCTTCTCCATTCCATTGATTACCATCTACAATGTAGTCTGTTTGGGGGATTATATCTTTAGGCATTTCTTGGCCCACATAGATATAGTCCGGTTTTAATTGAGAATCAATGATGGGATTCTCATTATTCATACGATTTGTTAATACAACCGGAATGCACTTGCCTCCAATGTTGCGTACAGCATGTGTTTTACGTCTTTCGGGGGATAAGTAATTAAAGTTAGGATCAGTCATTCCGGGAATATAAGGAGCATCAACTCGCTGCGCGATATACTCCACCATCTTTTTTCCTACGGGTATCTCAGCCTCTGGAGCTTCACTCAAAGAAACTCGAAGTGTATCTCCTATGCCATCGGCTAATAAAGCACCAATTCCTAATGCAGATTTGATACGCCCATCTTCCCCATCTCCGGCTTCTGTTACTCCTAAGTGAATAGGATAGTGCATGTTTTCTTTCTCCATGGTATGGACAAGAAGGCGCACAGACTGAACCATTACTACTGTATTGGAGGCCTTTATGGAAATAACTACTTGATGAAAGTCTTGCTCTACACAGATACGTAAGAACTCCATGCATGATTCTACTATGCCAGCCGGTGTATCACCGTAACGTGACATGATGCGATCGGACAACGAGCCATGGTTAACACCAATACGTATTGCGGTGTAATTTTCTTTACAGATTTGGAGAAACGGGATGAAACGTTCTTTTATTTTCTCTATCTCTTGTGCATATTCCTCTTCGGTATATTCTAAATGCTTAAAAGTTCTGGCTGCATCCACATAATTACCCGGGTTAATACGCACCTTTTCTGCATATTGAGCAGCAACTTCCGCTACTTTAGGGTTAAAATGAACATCAGCAATTAAGGGAGCCATATAGTGTTGACTCCTTAATTCTCTGTTGATGTTCATCAAATTGTTGGCTTCTTTAATGCCTTGGGTCGTTAAACGAACATATTCTCCTCCGGCGTCTACTATTTTTTTAGCTTGTTCTACACAGGCTTCAGTATCTTGAGTAGAAGTATTAGTCATAGATTGTAAACGTATGGGGTTGTTGGCACCCAAAGGTATTCCACCTATGTGCACTTCACTTGTAGATCGACGAGAGTAGTTGAATAAGTCCATTTAGTTGCATTTATACTCATAGCTAACAGTCTTAAGTTCTTCGTTAGCTTTAGTTATTTTATCTTTTAACGTTTCCTTGTAGTTATGTAAGCGTTGTGCTAGTTCGTTGTCTTTTAATGAGATCATTTGTACAGCTAATATCGCTGCATTTTGTGCCGCATTAATTCCAACAGTAGCCACAGGGATACCCGGAGGCATTTGTACAATGGCTAAAAGTGCATCCATACCTTCTAATGTAGATTTAATGGGTACACCAATTACGGGAAGTGTCGTTGACGCTGCAATAACACCGGGTAAATGGGCTGCCATTCCAGCAGCTGCAATGATTACTTGGATTCCCCTTTCTTTGGCTTTTGTAGCAAAAACCTCTACTGCTTCGGGGGTACGGTGAGCTGAAAGCGCATTCATTTCAAAAGGGACTTTCAATTCATCTAAAAATTTAGCAGCTTTTTCCATTATGGGAAGATCAGAAGTGCTTCCCATAATGATACTAACAATAGGATTCATTTATTTTTTTGTTTATAGATTGATGATTTCTTTATATTCAGCAGCGCTCAGCAGAGAATCAAAATCTTCTTTATTGCTTGGTTCAACTTTAATAATCCAACCTTCACCATAAGGGTCTTCATTTACCAGTTCAGGTTGATCCTCAAGTGTTTCGTTTACTTCAATAACTGTTCCTGAAACAGGAATGAATAAGTCCGAAACGGTTTTTACAACTTCAATGGTTCCAAATATATCTCCTGCTTCTAACTCTTCATCTAGAGTAGGGATATCAATAAACACAATATCGCCTAATTGATCTTGTGCATAATCTGTAATACCAATGTAAACCGAATCACCTTCTACGCGAACCCACTCGTGTTCTTTCGTATACTTTAAGTTTTCTGGAAATTGCATAATCTTTTTTTTTATGATTTTATATTAAAAATACTTCATTATCATTATGTTAATTGTTGGGTTTAGCATTAAAAAAGCACATAGAATCCCAAGAATTAATCCTGTTAATACTTCTCCTGGCGTGTGGAGCCCTAAGATAATTCGTGCCGAACCAACAATTCCTCCTACAAAAATAGCTAAACAGAGCCACGATATGGTATAATAATCAAATAAAATATTAAAAGTTATGATTCCTGCTATGATTGCTCCTACGCCAAACATGTGTTCACTAATTCGCCACTTTAGATTGGTTACAGTAATTATGATTAGACCCAATAAACTGGCTTGTATAATGCTGTTCAAATACCAAGGGGTACGCATTCTGTATAAAATAATCAGACAAAATAGATAGGATAGAGAAACCAGAATTAAAGGAATAAATCTTTTTTGTCTATGATTTAATTCAATTAAAGTATAATGATTAATCTCACCAAAGATATAAATAGTTAATGCGGGTACTATAATGGTGAAAGTCAACACTAGACCTAAGACTAGTAACTTATATTGTTGAGGCATTAAATTGAGATAGGTGAAATTAAAGAAGATGAGAAACACTAAAAAAGGTATGTAGTAAGGGGTAAATACCCAAGAAGTGATTCTTGAAAAAAGAATCAGGCCGGATTGTTCTTTATGTCTCAGCGTATCCATTATGTTATGCTTTTGCGTAGTCGTGCTACAGGGATATTTAATTGTTGTCTATATTTAGCAACCGTTCTTCGGGCAATAGGGTATCCTTGTTGATTGAGTAAATCGGTCAAAACATCATCGGTCAAAGGAGCTTGTTTGTTTTCTTCATCTACACATTTTTGAAGAGCTGCTTTTATCTCACGTACAGACATTTCTTCTCCATCTTTGGTTGTGTAAGCATCGTTAAAGAAAAATTTCAAAGAGAAAATACCATGATTGGTCTGTACATATTTGCTGTTGCTTACACGAGATATTGTAGAGATATCATAGCCTGTTTGCTCTGCTATGTCTTTCAATATCATTGGGCGTAATTGGGCTTCGTCACCACTATAGAAAAAAGGTTTTTGCCATTCAACAATGGCTTTCATTGTCGCCATTAATGTTTCTTGCCTTTGTTTTATTGCATTAATGAATCCTTGTGCAGAATCCATTTTTTGTTTCATAAACAACATGGCATCCTTAGACTCTTGACTTTGATTCTTCTTGTTGTGAAGATGCTCGTTGGCTAAATTTTTGAAACTTTGGCTAACCCTTAACTGTGGTGTGTTTCTATTATTTAAGGTGATGTTTATACTCCCTTCATCATAAACCTCAACAATAAAATCCGGAGTAATGGATTGATTATTTGTTCCAATGGTTTCTCCTAAAGCTGCTCCAGGTCGAGGATTGAGTTTCGTAACCTCTTTGACAATTTCATCTAAGTCGGATTTGCTCCATCCGGTTTGTTCTATGATTTTGCTCCAGTGTTTTTTTGTGAATTCTTCATAGAATGAAGAGATAAGAAGTTGTTTTTTCTCCTTGCAAGAAGAATTTTCACCCCTATTGATTTGTATTAAAAGACACTCTTTTAAGTCACGTGCACCTACTCCTGGAGGGTCAAAAGTTTGGATGATTTGTAATATTTCCTCTAGCTCTTCTTCAGAAGTGTCTATATTGGCATAAATAGCTAACTCTTCGTTGATGTGACTCAAAGGTTTTCTCAATAGTCCGTCATCGTCTAAAGAACCGATGAGATATTCCCCTATTTTGCGTTGGTGCTCAGTTATTTTTTGCTCTCCCAGTTGCACCTGAAGAACTTCATAAAAAGAAGTACTGTCGGCAAAAGGAATCTCTTCTAACGGATCGGAATAAATCTGTTTGGTTTCTTTGAGTTTATAGTCTGGAACATCATCTTCCGTTAAGTAATCTTTCAGGACATCGTATTCAATGTTCTCACTATTATCTGTTGAGTCATTCTCTTCTAATTGATCATCACTATTTGTTTCTTCTCTACCTTCTTCCAATGCTGGGTTTTCCAGCAATTCAGCTCGTACACGTTCTTCAAGTTCAAGAGTCGGTAGCTCTATAAGCTTAACCAACATAATCTGTTGAGGCGACAAAGTTTGAATCTGTCGCTGAATTTGAGTCTGTGTTTGACGTGAGGTTTGTTTCATACAATGCAATAATCAATCAATTACTTATGGCTTCTGTACAAAAATAGTGAATTGTTTATTAACTAAAAGCCTTTATGAGTGAAAGATAATTACCTAAGCTAAGGATTTATTCAGATACTTGAAGTAAGTAAGATTGCTATTTAGAGGAAAGAGGGGAGATAAACTCTTACCAAAGCATAGAATATAATCCAAATGGATGTATACTCTAGATCAAAAACCTCTTTACTCTCTCTTTTTTTAGTTAGTTTTGTACATCAATGAATAAGTATGTAGATGTTATATTACCCTTGCCTTTGGCTCAGAAATTTACCTATGTTCTGCCGGAGGAATATGCCAGTCAGGTTTCGGTTGGATCAAGGGTTGTTGTTCCCTTTGGGAAAAAGAAATATTATACGGGGCTTGTTGTAGATTCATATAACACCTATGAGGGGCCTTTTAAGTTAAAATCAATTCATTTGGTTTTAGACCTTCAGCCCATTGTTTTGCCCTATCAAATTGAGCTGTGGAAATGGATTTCATCATACTATATGTGTGCTATTGGTGATGTTTATAAAGCCGCTTTACCTTCGGGGTTAAAGATTGAAAGTGAAACATGGCTAGAACTGGATACAGATTATGTTGAGGAAGAACCTTTATCTTTTGATGAAAACAAATTGTTAGATTTGTTGATTCAAGAACCAAAACAACGTATAAGTAAAATAGAAAATCAGTGGAAGTTACCTCATCTTTTTCGGGTTGTCGAGCAGTTAATTAGTAAAAAGGCCATTCGTTTACGTGAGGAGCTTCAATACAATTATCGTCCTAAAAAAGAAACATATGTTGTTTTAAGTGGTGTCTGGCATGACGAATCTCAACTGAAACTTTTAATGAGTGAGTTAAAGGGTGCTCCTAAGCAATTGGAGCTGCTGATGAAATATGTAGAGTTATCAAAATTGTTTCAACAGGAAAAACCGAATGGTGTCTCTCGCAAACATCTGCTAGAATCTACTCAAATATCATCTTCTGTATGTAAAGCATTGGTCGATAAAGAGATCTTTTTTTTACAGAAAGTAGAAGTAGGTAGATTAGCAGAAGAGAACAAAGAGGTTGAGGCTTTTCATGCTCTAAATGCTTTTCAACAACAAGCTTTTAATCAGATAGAAGATGAACTGAAAGAAAAAGAGGTTTGTTTACTACATGGAGTAACATCCAGTGGGAAGACTGAAATATACATCCATCTCATTCAAAAAATGTTAAAAGAGGGTAAGCAGGTGCTTTATCTGTTGCCGGAAATAGCTTTAACCACACAAATCACACATCGACTACAACGTGTGTTTGGTAGTCAACTAGGTGTTTATCACTCTAAATGTTCGGATACCGAACGAGTAGAAATATGGAAGAAACAGCTTTCCAATGATCCTTATCAAGTGATTTTAGGTGTTCGGTCGTCAATCTTTCTTCCATTCCGGAATCTAGGCTTGATTATTATTGATGAAGAACATGAAACAACCTATAAACAACAAGACCCGGCTCCTCGTTATCATGCTCGAAATACGGCACTGGTTCTAGCAGCTATGCTAAAGGTTAAGACAGTGTTAGGTACAGCTACACCGGCTATAGAGACATGGTATAATGCAATTTCAGGGAAATATGGTTTGGTTGAGTTGAATGAGCGTTATAAAGAAATTCAACTGCCCGAAATTGTACCGGTTGACATTTATGAATTACATCGTAAGAAAAGAATGGTGGGGCAGTTTTCCCCTCTTTTGCTGTCTGAAATAGACGAGGCATTACAAAATAAAGAGCAAGTTATTCTGTTTCAAAACCGCAGAGGATTTGCGCCCATGTTGGAGTGTAAAACCTGTGGTTGGGTTCCCAAATGTGAACATTGTGATGTCAGTTTGACCTATCACAAAGGTATGCGTCAGCTGGCTTGTCATTATTGTGGTTCGGTGTATTCCATTCCCACTATTTGTCCCGCTTGTGAAGAAAAAGATCTTCGTTACAAAGGTTTTGGTACAGAAAAAGTGGAAGATGATATTCGGAAGCTTTTCCCTGATGTGTCTGTGGCTCGTATGGATTTAGATACTACTCGCAATAAAAATGCCTATGAACAGATTATATCTGACTTTGAGCAAGGTAAAACACAAATATTAATCGGTACCCAAATGGTGTCTAAGGGGTTAGATTTTGACCATGTACGCGTAGTTGGCATTTTAAATGCTGATACTCTGTTGAACTATCCGGATTTTAGATCGTACGAAAGGGCGTTTCAATTGATGGCACAAGTGGCAGGAAGAGCAGGGCGAAAAGGAAAAAGAGGACGAGTCATTCTTCAGACACGTAACATAGAGCATCCCATTATTCATCAGGTGATGGAAAATAATTACCAAGCCATGGTAAACGATCAACTTGCTGAGCGTAAGATGTTTCACTATCCTCCCTATTATCGTTTAATCTACGTTTTCTTACGTCATCAAAATGAGCAATTGCTAAAGAAGATGTCTCAACGATTTGCCTTTGAGTTAAATCAAACCTTTGGATCACGTGTATTGGGACCTAGTGAACCTCCTGTGGCACGTGTGCAACGGTTATATATTCAGCAAATTGTCTTAAAAATTGAAAATGAAGCTTCTATTAAGGAGGCTATGCATTTACTTCATCAAATAGAAGGAAGACTACTTAAAGAGCCTCTTTTTCGTTCCATTCAGATTCATTACGATGTTGATCCTATGTAATAAATTAAAAGACTTTGTTGTTTTTCAATTCATCGAAGGTTATTATTTCGTTGTCGAAGTTTAAAATTTTTTGATCGTTGGGATAATCTGCAGCACTAATGAATTTTGCTGTATGGGTTTTCTCTTGAAGTTCAATACCCATTAACTCGGCCATTAAAAAAAGAAAATCATTACTATATCTAGGAGCCGTAAACTTTTGACTCTCTTTTATATCATCTCCCCAAATCAGTAGAGGGACGTTATAGCACTCTTTGTATTGATCACTATGTCTGATGCAGTAGTCACTATTCATCTTATCTTTTACCATAGATAACCCATGATCAGAGAAATAGACCAAAGAAAAAGATTTTCCTGAATTTTTTAATTGTTCATAAACTTTTCCTAACAGATAATCTGTGTTTTTTACTGTCTGAACATAATGAGAAAGCTGTTCTGTTTGATAAAATGTATCGTAATGATTATTTGTTCTATCAGATACTTTGGGGTGAGACCCCATAAGGTGCAAAACAATAAGTTGAGGACCGTTTTCATTTTTAACAGCATCTCTATAAGATTTTAAGAGTAAGGTATCGGGAAAGTTTTCATTGAAAAACTCTCCTTTCTTTAGAAAAACATTGGTTTCAGCTAATCGACCAATAACAGATATTGGATTATCACATCTACCTACAGCTCCTTGGTTGGATATCCAATAAGAGTGTATATGAGCTTGATCAGCTAAGGAAATGATGTTTTTATATTTATTATAATTACTTATTTGTTTTGAGAAGCATAATGCTCTAGTTAAAGAAGTTACTGTGGACGATCCTATCGAAATATAATTCTCGAATGCTATATGTGGTGAAGAGGAAGCAAAAGGTGTGTTATTAAGAGGAAATCCATAGCAATTCATGAAGTCTTTCCTGGAACTTTCTCCTACTACTACAACATATATTTCTTTTGTAAGATTTACTTTTTGTATTTCCCATCCCTGTGTATCCTCATGATTCAATATCTCTTCTTTTTCTTCAATCTGCCCATTGAATGAATGATATTTGTATGCTAGTGTAGCAGAAGGATAAAATGAATTTCGGAGTATAGGTGATGTTGTTTTTTCATTGATACCATATTTTACAAACCCATAAACATCCTTTGCTCCTAGAAGTAATAGTCCTAGCAAAATAGCATAAGTTGCCTTTTTAGGGATTTTTTCAAAATTTAATCTGGCAATAAAAAAGGAAACTATAATGAATAGAAGAGCTATAAAATAGTAGAAGAGAGGAATTCCCTGCATGTATTCTATGCTCTCTGTGTTATTGGTATACTTTAGAGCTATGACGCTATTGTAACTTATTGGACCTGAATATAATCGGTTAGGCAAATAAAGTACCAACATCACAACATTGGGGATGACGTATATGTAAAACAGTTTTTTTGAAAACTGTAATAAAACTAAGGATATGAGTATGCCAATAAGAGCTCTTTCGTGAAAGGCATCCCTTAAGATCCAATCAATGAAAAATAAGAAAGAGATTAAAATTAGATATTTAAGAAAGTTAGGGAGTTTTTTCTTAATCAAATTGGTCATTGTATTTTACTTTCACATCATTGACGAACTTTCGGATGGTTTGTTCTTCATCCTTTTTACAAATCATAAGGATGTCTCCATCTTGGGTAACAATATACCCATCTAGTCCATCAACAACGGCAAGTTTACCTTTAGGTAAAGAAATGATGTTGTTATTACTGTTATATATAATCGTTTCACCCTCTAATATTACATTTCCCGATTCATCTTTTTCTGATAAATCATATAATGATCCCCAGGTTCCTAAGTCGGACCAACCAAAATCGCCTAACATAACATAAACATTATCGGCTTTTTCCATTAATCCAAAGTCAATAGATATATTGGGGCAGAGAGGGAAAGCTTCATTGATAAAACTTTGCTCTTGTTCTGTGTTGTATTTATCGCTTTTCAATTTAATTGCGATATCCGGAAGGTGTTTATTAATTGATTTCTTTATGGATTGAACATTCCATAAAAAAAGCCCGGAGTTCCAATAAAACTCACCACTGTCAACAAATACTTTTGCTAATTCCAACTCTGGCTTTTCTGTAAATGTTTTAACTTTATAAAGAGAGTCAGACACTTTATCTTCTACTTGAATGTATCCATAGCCTGTTTCCGGGCGATTCGGTTTAATTCCAAGAGTTAAGAGATGATCATTTTGAGCAACAAAATCTAATCCTTTACGAAGAACTTCAAGGAAGTTTTCTTCATTGAGAATTAAATGGTCAGAAGGAGCCACAACGATATTAGCATCGGGGTTTTTAGCAATAATGTGGTAAGAAGCCCAAGCTATGCAGGGAGCAGTGTTCCTGCGAGTGGGTTCTAACAGTATTTGTGAAGAAGCTAACTCTGGAAGTTGCTTTTTTACCAGATCGTCATATTTGCTGTTGGTAACAATGATAATGTTTTCAACAGGAATTATTTTTTTGAATCGATCAAAAGTTTGCTGCAATAATGAACGTCCTGTTCCAAAAAAATCAAGAAATTGTTTGGGTCTTGAGGTGCGACTAATGGGCCAAAAACGGCTACCAATTCCTCCACTCATGATGACACAGTAGTTATTTTTTCTGTCCATAGTTTCCTTGTTTAGTTGAATACTTTACAAAAGTACAACTATTTTGCAAAACGCTAAAGATATTAAGGGTTTGATATATATAATTAATACTAATACGTATCTTTGTTTAAGTCTTAAATATTTTACTTATGGATGTTGTGTGCACTTTAGATGATAATTATTTAATCCCAACGGGAGTTCTTTTAACCTCATTGTGCGAAAATAATATTGGAGAAGATATAACGGTTTATATTGTAGCTTACCAATTAAAAAAAGAAACTATTTCTTCACTAGAAAACATTGTCAAAGGTAACTACAGCCAGAAGATTGAATTTTACTATTCTTCTTTTGAAGAAGTCTTGGGAAAGTTTAATTTGGGAAATCCCGAAGGGCACCTTAGTCTAGCTGCTTTTTTTAGGTTGTTTTTGGCTACTATATTACCTCAAGATACCCATAAAGTACTTTATTTAGATGGTGATATGATTGTAAGGAGAAACATTTCAGATTTATGGAATACAGATATTGAAGATTATGCTTTAGGTGGTGTGGAAGATGAATCAGTAGAGCGATTCATAGAAAAAGATTTATTTACATTGTTGGGGTTTGATGAAAAATATCTCTATTTTAATTCCGGTGTTCTTCTTATTAATCTTGATTATTGGAGACAAAATAATGTAGAGAATCGTTTGATACAATATGCGAAAAAACATAAATATCAATTGCCAAATAATGATCAAGACTTGCTTAACGCTGTTCTTTATAATGAGAAAAAACTTCTCTCTTTAACTTATAATTTAAGTGATAACTTCTATAGGCGAAAGAGGAATAGTAGACCCACAATATGGCAAGAAACAGATTCTTTTTTGTCTGATCCACACATTGTGCATTTTACTGGAGCAAAAAAACCTTGGTTGCCTTCGTGTGTACATCCAATGCAGAAAGAGTATTTTAAATATTTAGATAAAACAGAATGGAAAGGGAAAAGACCCAGAATCAATATATTAAAGAAAGGCCTTAACTTTTTCCGAAAAGCTGTAAAGTATAGAAAGGTGTGAAGATTATACGTATTTGATTGCACTCAACTTTTTTCCACCTATAGAGAAAGGTAAGATTCTTTTGTTTTTTAGTCTTGTGTAGGAGTTTTTGAAGGTTGTTGAAGGCCAAATTTGGTGAATTTCTTACGTTCTTTACAAGTCTCTTTTCTTATTTTGAAGTTTTTATTCCAATCTTCTTCTGTTACATAGCCTCGTTCATGTTCTAAGTGAATACAAATAGCAGAATATCTTATTTGTTTGCTTTTAATTCCATTATTAAATAAACGTTCACCTAGCTCCCTATCTTCTCCTCCATATTTCATGCGCTCATCAAACCCCCTCACTAAGAGTATGTCTTTTTTCCAACCTGATGCGTTATGCCCATTCCACGAAGCATTTGTTGGAGTTATGAAGTTCATAAAAGAAATATATTTTGTAGTTTTAATACTTAGCTTTAAATCTTTTAAGAGTCTACGTTTCTGTCCTAAACTTCTTAAATGGGGAATAGAAAAACATTGTTGCTGTTGTATCTCTTCAATAGTTATTTTATGAGATACTTCCATATCAAGTCTATACATACCACCTGATAAAAAGTATCCAGGTTCATGAAAGTCAAAGTGTGTTTGTAAAAAATCGGCTCTGGGGATGCAATCACCATCACTAAAAACCAAATAGTTTCCCGAAGAATAAAGGATTGCTTTATTTAAGATGGTGCACTTTCTAAACCCTTCGTCAGGATGCCAGATATGCTTTATAGGGTAAGATACTGTATTCTTTATCTGTTCAATCAAAAGTTCCGTTTCTTTATCTGAACCATCGTCGGCAATAATCAACTCAAAGTCTTTATAGGTTTGAAGATCATACCCATAAAGAACTTTTTTCAACCACTTTGGTTGATTGTAGGTCGATATAATGACAGATAAATACATATATACAAATATAAAAATAAATAGTTATAAGACTTATCTAAAAGTCAAAACTATTAGATGATTTCTATGTTGTTTTTTGGTAATATTCTAGTGAAATATCTTCTTTAATGAATCTTGAATATTATCGCTAATTTGCATTTAATTGAAATGCTTAATTCAATGTTCCTTTCATGGAACAGGTTTTGTGTTTTGGACTAGGTGTAATAGTTATACAATAGCATTTCTAGAATATTTAATTTGATTCATATAATTACTAAATAGAGCTCTGCTTATCCAACAGTTAAAAGTAGCGATGAATCTAACACAAGAGATATAATTTTTTTGATGAAAATATTACAAAGCCTTTCTTTAAGCACAAGTTTATTGTCTGTGTATAGATGAGTAAAATGTTTACTTGGAGTTTTGAGAGTTAAAACGCTAAGAGGTTATTATAATAGTGGCGCTCATTATCCAGAGGAGTCATTAGTTTATCTTTTCTATTATTGCTTTTAACCTCCCCATGATTAAAGGCCAGTTGTAGTTTTCCTCTACATAGCGTTTCCCCTTTTCACCCATTTGCTTTCTTAAGTCTTCCGATTCAACCAACTGATGCAGTTTTTTTACAAAGCTTTTCTTCCCTGTATAATACCAAGCCGCATAATCGCTATTAATACAATGTTCTTTTAAAACATCGCACTTCCCATTTACAAGCATAGGTTTTCCTTGTTTCATAGCTTCAAGCAAGATTAAAGAGAGACTCTCAAATTTGGAGGGATTGACTATGACTGTAGCATGTTGTATTATAGCAACTTTTTCTTCATCACTAACAAAACCAGTATAATGAATGTTGGGGGGTTTAATGGGGGGTGTAATACCCCCTCCAACTAATATTAATTTAAGGTTAGATTCGGGATGTTTTTCAATATATTTTTGATAAAACGAAGGTATTTTGTTCAGTTTGCTTCTCTCTATTCGTCCTACATATAATAAATACCTATCAGGTAAACTGTATTTCTTTTTTGTTATATCCCAGGTCACTTTTGCTGGTTCTTCCACACCTACGCTTACAATACCATGAGGAGCCATTTTGTTACCAAAAATTCCTTTAGCCAAGCGTTGCTCTGATAAAGTGTTAAAAGCAACATAGGCAACATTAGTGAATACTTTAGTGTATATAGCTCTAAATGAGGAACTTTCATAATGCATGGTCGGAATTAAGATTGTTTTTTCTGGTACATACAAAGATGTATAATAAGCCAAAGGATATGAGATATTTATAGGGATGAAAGCTGTATATCTATCTTTATTCTCAGTTATGTAACGAAATAGTTGAGGAGAATAGTAAGCATAACTTTTCATCAGTTGATCTTCTTTTCTGCTCATTCCTGTCCAAATAGGGAACGCAGAAGCTATGGTGCGCAATAACCCTAACTGATAAAGATGTTTTCGTACTCTTCTTATCTTTTTTGCTTTTTTTGTATACTCTTCAAATAGCTCAGGAAATTCAGGTTCTGTTTTAAATCGACGAATCAACACTTTATTGTCCCATTCTTCTCCTTCTGGTAAACAATTTTCACCATCATAAAAATTGCGTACGCAAGTAGTTAAAACCTCTACGTCATAATTGTCAACAAGGCGTTCAGCTAACATTCTAGCATGCTGTTCAACACCCCCATTTATATCTTTTCCGTATGAATTGACTATAAACGCTACTTTTTTTTTCATCTATCTTCAGTGTTTTTGGCTTTGTCAATTCCATCCGAACACCAAGTTGCTTTATTCCTAATAACTTCGGATAATACCTGATCGTGATACTCCAGATTTTCTTTGGATTTTTGTTTGTGATAAATATGGAATTGTACTCCTCCCATCTTTAATTGTTTTTTTTGAATTCCTGTATGATATAATCGATAAGCAAATTCCTGATCTTCTTGTCCCCACATTTCCAATGCTTCATTATAACCATTTACCCGAAAAGCATCGTCTCTCCAAAAAGCCATATTACA
Organism: uncultured Bacteroides sp.; assembly: GCA_964528875.1. Classification (GTDB taxonomy): domain Bacteria; phylum Bacteroidota; class Bacteroidia; order Bacteroidales; family Bacteroidaceae; genus Bacteroides_E. Next base: position 120,672 of record CAZGUI010000001.1, read on the forward strand.
CCCTCTTACACTATTCATGCGATGGTTGGCATAACGTTTTGATAAGAATTTTCGTAGCAAACGAGAGCGAAAGCCATTCAATATAAAACTAAGATTCTGTTTAAAAAGAGTCGGATTTTTTTTCATGCGCTTTAAGAGATGGGTTGTGTATACCTTTCCTAAAAGAACCCGACTACCACCTACAAAATAGCCTTTCTCTGCTAGCTCAATATGGTCAGCAATAAAGTGTCTATTTAAGATTACATCTCCATCGATTTGGATAATATAAGGATGTGTACTCTTTAGCAATGCTTTATTAAGAATTTTTGTCTTTCTAAATCCTTTATCTTCATGCCAAACGTGTACTATTGGGAATGGAGCTTGCTTTGCAAAACTTTGTATAAGTTGTGCTGTTGCTTCTTGAGAGCCATCATCAGCTATAAGAACTTCATCCGGTAATACAGTCTGTTGCAATACACTGTTAAGGCAAAGTTCGAGTGCTTCTTCCCAGTTATATGTGGAGATTAATAATGAAATCGACATTTTAATAAAAAACTGATTTTATAATATTTCATTCTTTTTATCTTCTTCCCAGTTATAATCTAGCTCTGCTTCACGTTGTAATGCTGCTTCAACAATTTCGTTTGTACTATCAATGATTTTCTTTTTAATGCTAGTTGTACTGATAGACGGTGTATAAGGAAAATAAAAAACTTTTTTACCTGGTTGTTGTTTCATCCACTCTAGGCCTTCAAGATACTTATTTTTCCAATCATCTCCTATAGTTACAATATCTATTTCTTCTCGTTGCAATTGAGCGATTTCTGTTAGTTTGACTTGTTTCACAACTTTTGTTACGCATTTGAGGGATGATATAATTCGGAAGCGTTGTTCAAAAGGAATGATTGGTGGCATACCCTTATAGTGTTGAATTAATTCATCTGTACTAACACCCACAATGAGTTCATCGCCTAAAGCTGCAGAACGTTCAAGTATGTTGAGATGTCCAATATGAAACAAATCAAAACTCCCTGAAGTGAAGACTCTTGTTTTTTTATTTTTCATAACCGATATATATGATTTAATGGGTTTCTATTTCTTTAATATACATTGCTAGTTCATCCAGATCTTCTTTTGTCTGAACACCTATATGAGAAATCCGAAAATAGTTAGGCGTTCCTCCTGGCATAATATATATTTCTTTTTCCACTAATTCTTTAAATAGAATTTCACCATTTCTACGAATAAAAAACCCCGTAATACTATTTGAGGGTACTTCAACAGGTATTTCCCAGTTATTTTGTTTACACAGCTCACGAAAATAAAGAGCTTTGGCTCTTACAGAAGCAATAATTTTCTCTACTCCAAGAGTTACATCTCGTCGCAAACGTTCATGGAGTTGTAAAAACAGTGTAGTAGCAGGGCTATATGGAGTTTGACCACGCTCCAAATTTTTGAGATTCTCTGCAAAGTCAAAATAATAGGAGTTATGAGCAAAATCTATTTGGAGAATTTGAGGAGAGAGAATTATAAAGGATAATCCCGGAGCTATATTTAGTCCTTTTTGGCTGCTTGTTATACATATATCGATTCCTAAATCATCCATATTTAACTCATCGGAGAGAAATGAGCTGATTGCATCCACTACTAAAGAAACATTATGCTTCTTACAAATAGTTGAGATTTTTTTCAAGTTGTAAATCTGACCCGTAGATGTTTCATGGTGTTGACATAAAAGCACATCTGATTGAGAATTTGCAACAGCTTTTTCTAATTCAATATAATCAATATCTGAAGCAAAAGGGACTTCAAATAGTTCGTGTGGACAATGATAGTAATCGCAAAGATTCTTCCAGCGATAGCCAAATGAGCCTCCTGCTATGACAAAGGCTTTATTGCATTGTGTTACATAATTTGTAACTACTGCATCCATAGCTCCTGTTCCGGATGCTGTGAAAAAAATGACCTTTCCTTGTTTACAGTTAATTAGCTGAAGCAGCATTTTTTCGGAATCCTTTACTATAGTTGAGAATTGTTCCGTTCGCATATATAAGAAAGGTTCTCCACCTATCTTGAGTATATCTTCTTCTATATTGCCGGGAAAAGCATATGATTTCATAACTTATTCTTTTATAGCTAAAATAATAGGTTTTTACGTCTGATTTTTTCTTTTATTAATCCGACCAAAGGTTTTAATACTTGTGTATTTCCTCCAAAAATTGAGTTTGCGTTCTTGAGGAACCCCATGTCTTTTAATATAATCTGAAACAGCAGATAACATTCTCTGAACTACTTTTCCATCTAGATATGGGTCGTAATTTTCTACAACCCAACGGCGTTTTGCTATATTACCTTTATCGTATTGAGAAGCATGAAAAGCTTCTTGTAATTCAGAGGGTTCCATAATATTTGTCCAATGGATATCTTTTGCAATGGAACGAAAAGTTATTACCGGGCGTCCTAAAAGTAAAAACTCATATACTGTAGATGAAGTATCACTAATCATAACATCAGACATTAACTGATATTTCGTAACATTGAAGTCGTCTATCCATATTATGTGTTCTTCTTCTTCTGCTAATTGCTTGTATTCATCAATCCAATCTTTTCCTGTCAATGGATGAAATTTCAATAACAATACAATATCTTCCTTTTTTGTTAAGTTGACTAAAGCTTCTTTTAGTGCAGGTAAAGAAGTTAAAGAAGGAGAAAAAGTAGGGGCATATAATACAATTTGTTTTTTATTATGTCTCTGCAATAACTCTTCACGCTCTGTATCAAACTCATTCCAATGAGCTTTTATCCAGTCTTGTTTGGGCCATCCCGTTTCAGCTACCTCAAAATCTCCATATTTGAGAGAGAGTTCTTTAAATTTTTTTGTAAAAAAAGGACCTTGGGTTAGGTAAAGATCAAAATAACGACGAATTATCCAATGGTCTTTCTTCTCTGCAGCATAGCCGTGAAATATCTGCACTTTGACTCCTTGTAAATAATAAGGTACTATATTGCCTGGAACAAAGATAGCATCAGGAGCAAAATCATAGACTGTTTGTATGGAAGAAGTGTAAGTAACCTCATTTTTTAACGGAAAATAGGGGATTTTGGGTAAATGAACATACCATAAAACCTCATGTTCCTTAAACTTAACAGCCTCTTGATGGATAGGGTATACAATATCAATTGCATATTTATTTTCACAAAACAGTACAATACGCATAATCTATTAATCTAAGGAAAATTCCATTGTATGATTTTTTGAAAAATGCATTTGCCATTTTTCTCGGTAACATAATACGCGTTTAACAGAAGTCTGTTCATTTGTATTAAGCATTCGTGCATATGCTGCTGTTGCATACAATTTTTGGAAACAAAAATATTTCCAGAAACGAGTAATATGCTTTGAGAAAGCATTATTTTTTAATAAAGATGTAACCCCGTAACATTTTACAACAACTTCTTTCTCTCTTAATTTTATAATTGATTGAATTGGGTTTTGTATGGAGTATATAGTACTATCATTTAGCCTAAATAATAGTGGCACAATCTCTATGAGGTCATGTTGGTGTTCATGTTTTTGATTAATCTTTATCACAGCATCGTGACTTTATATATATTCTATAATTAGAACACAAAGATATGGAAAAATAGAGAGTATCTCCTTATATTCTATAAAATATAAGAATTGAAAGTTAGCATTTTTTTAACAAATGAGCGATTCTTTAAGTTGTTAAAGGCTTCTTTTTTAGACCTATGGTTTAAAATGTCTATTGATTACTATATATAAAGTGGAGTACTGTGCTAAGATTTCCTCCATATTTCTTAAATTCTGTAAATAAATATTCTCAGAGCTATTAAAAAGTCTGGACTATTAGATGATTTCTATGTTATGTTTTTTACAATATTCTAATGCAACATCTTTCAATTTGAATTTTTGAATTTTTCCACTTCCTGTCATAGGAAATTCGTCCAAAAAGAAAATATGTTTGGGTATTTTATATCGAGCAATTTTATTCTTGCAGAAATCACGAATATCTATTTCATCCAGTGTAGCTCCTTCTTCTAAAATGATAAAAGCACCTACCACTTCACCGTATCGTTTCGATGGAATTCCGGCTACCTGAACATCTTTTATACCTTTTAATTGGTATAAGTACTCTTCTATTTCTCGTGGATAGATGTTTTCACCTCCACGAATAATCATATCTTTAATTCTGCCTGTAATAACAAAATTGCCATTTTTATCTTTTATGCCCAAATCTCCTGTATGAAGGAAGCCTTCTTTATCGATGACCTCATTAGTTGCTTCCAGTGATTTGTAGTAACCTTTCATGGTGTTATATCCACGGTTGCAAAGCTCGCCTTGTACACCTATAGGGCATTCTTCACCTGTTTCAGGATCGAGAACCTTCACTTCAGTAAATTCAAATTCTCTTCCTACCGTTTGGTTGCGTACTTCAAAAGAATCATCAATGCGACTGGCAGTCATTCCCGGAGATGCTTCCGTTAGTCCATATACGCTGGTTACTTTTAGGTACATCTTTTCTTCTACTCTTTTGATCAGCTCTACCGGACAGAGTGCTCCTGCCATGATGCCTGTACGTAAACTGGTTAGGTCAAACAGTTCGAACATGGGGTGATTTAATTCAGCGATGAACATTGTAGGTACTCCGTATAATGCTGTACATCTCTCTTTGTGTATAGAAGCTAAAACCAACAGAGGATTGAATCGTTCAATCATAACCTGTGTACATCCATGAGTCAGACAGTTCATCGTAGCTAATACTACGCCAAAGCAGTGAAATAGGGGAACACAACAGCAAAGTTTATCCTCAGCTGTGAAATTCATATGTTCACCTGTTAGGTAACCATTATTGGTAATGTTGTGATGAGTAAGCATTACCCCTTTAGGGAACCCTGTAGTTCCCGATGTGTATTGCATATTAACCACATCGTGGCAATTCACCTGCGATTTCATCAGGTCGAACTTATCGTCGTTTATGTTACTTCCAAGCAGTAGTAGTTCTGCTGTGGTGTACATACCTCTTTGTTTTTCCTGTCCAATGTAAACTATGTTTTTCATTAGAGGGAATTCCTTGCTATGAAGTTGGCCACGCTCACAGGTTTTTAGTTCAGGAAGCATGGTGTTAACCATTCCAATGAAATCACCGTCACGATCACCATCAATAATGCAGAGGGTGTGCATGTCGGAATGCTTACAAAGATATTCTAATTCTGCTTGCTTGTAATTGGTGTTTACAGTAACACAGATAGCTCCAATTTTCCCACAAGCATAAAGTATAGTTAGCCAATCGGGTACATTGGTAGCCCAAATTCCTACTTTTGAATCCCTTTCAACCCCAATGGCTATTAATCCTTTAGCCATTTCATCAACCCGTTGGTTAAATGCTTTCCAGGTAAAACGTAAGTTACGGTCGGAGTAAACTATATATTCTTTATCCGGTGTGTTTTCAGCCCAATATTCAAGCCAGTCTCCTATAGTTCTGTCAAATAATTGCATATTCTTTTTTGTAGTTATAGCTAATTGTGTAATGCCCTCCTAGGATTGAGTTAAAATTAAAGAGGAGTATATACAACAGCTAAAATCTTGGCTGGATTACCTTCGAAAGAGTGTACGTGGTGAGGAACAATTGAATCATAATATATACTGTCCCCCTCCTCTAATATGAAGTTTTTCTTGCCATAACTAATTTCAATAGAGCCTTCAATTACAATAATGAACTCCTCGCCTTCGTGAGAAGATAGAATAAAGTCTACTTGTTCACCATTGGTTGGCTCAATGGTAATCATAAAAGGCTCCATGTGTCGATTGGCTTTAGAGCGTGATAAGGATTGGTAGTGCATGTGACGTCTTGAGTTCACTGCATTATTAGAAAAGCTTATAGTTTCTTTTGCTTCTTCTTTTCTCCTAAAAATCACAGGTCCGTCTTCCGATTGATCATCTAAGAAAGTGCCTATACGTGTACCTAGAGCCTTGGCCATTTTAATAAGTGGAGCTAATGAGGGTATATCAGTATTGTTTTCAATGCGCTCAATCTGTTCAACAGCTAAACCTGTTTTTTCTGCAAGATCTGCTATAGACAAGTTTTGCTCTTCTCTAAAAGCTTTTATTTTTTCTCCAACAAACTTATTCGTGTCCATTTATTCTGTGTTTTATTAAAGATTCTACTTGTAAAGATAATAATAAGCTATAATGGCTTGGTAGCAAAAAGGCCTCTTAATTTGTTTTAAGAAGCCTTTTTTACTAATAACCTAACATCAAAAGGCAAAATTACCTTCTGAGGTTTAGAGCTTTTACGATTGCACGATATCTTTCAATATCATTACGTTTAAGGTAGTCTAGCAAGCTACGACGTTTACCTACTAATTTTGTAATTGCTCTTTCAGTACTATAATCTTTTTTGTTGAGCTTCATGTGCTCAGTTAAACGAGAAATACGGTATGAAAACAATGCTATCTGCGCTTCAGGTGAGCCAGTATCAGTGTTGGACTTTCCGTATTGCTCAAAGATTTCTTTTTTCTTTTCTGAATCTAAATACATACTTTTTCAGATTTTTATAAAATAAAATATATTCAATGAGGTTGCAAAGTTAAATAATATAATTTAGATAACAACTTTATTTGTGTATTTTTTTGATGATTATCAGCGCATTATCTTCTCTTTTTACTAACTTTGTCCCTGTAAAAACTAAATAGATATAACTTACAATGCAAAAGATTAGAAACATTGCAATTATCGCCCATGTGGATCATGGGAAGACAACAATTGTTGACAAAATGCTTCAGACGGGAAATTTGTCCCGTGAGAATGAGGCGAGTGATGGTTTGATTTTAGACAATAATGATTTGGAAAGAGAACGAGGTATTACCATTCTTTCCAAAAATGTTTCTATTACTTACAAAGACACAAAGATTAACATCATAGATACACCCGGACACAGCGACTTTGGTGGAGAAGTGGAACGTGTATTAAACATGGCTGATGGTTGCTTACTTTTAGTCGATGCTTTTGAGGGACCTATGCCTCAAACTCGTTTTGTGCTTCAAAAAGCACTTGAAATGGGACTAAAGCCCATTGTAGTAGTTAATAAGGTGGATAAAGAAAACAGTAGACCTGATGAGGTTTATGAAATGGTTTTCGATTTAATGTTCAGCTTAGAAGCTACCGAAGATCAATTGGACTTTCCTGTAGTCTATGGTTCGGCAAAGAATGGTTGGATGAATACCGATTGGAGAAATCCTACCGATAATATCTATCCTCTGTTAGACGCTATCTTGGAATATATTCCTGCACCGGTTCAGTTAGAAGGAACTCCACAGCTCTTAATTACCTCTTTAGATTACTCTTCGTACATTGGTCGTATTGCAGTGGGACGAGTTCACCGAGGTACTTTAACCGAAGGAATGAATGTTTCTTTGGTGAAACGAGATGGGAAAATTGAAAAATCAAAAATTAAAGAGATTCATGTTTTTGAAGGACTGGAGAGAAAGAAAATAGAATCGGTTTCTTCCGGAGATATTTGTGCTATTGTAGGGATTGATGATTTTGAGATTGGCGACACGATTTGTGATTTTGATAATCCGGAAGCGTTACCAACGATAGCCATAGACGAACCTACAATGAGTATGTTGTTCAGCATTAACGACTCTCCGTTTTTTGGTAAAGATGGGAAATTTGTAACTTCTCGACACATCCATGAGCGTTTGATGAAAGAGTTAGATAAAAATTTGGCTCTTCGGGTTGAGAAAAGTCAGGAAGATGGCAAGTGGATTGTATCGGGTAGAGGAGTGCTTCATCTCTCGGTTTTAATAGAAACTATGCGTAGAGAAGGGTATGAGTTACAAGTTGGGCAGCCTCAGGTAATATTCAAAGAAATTGATGGGGTAAAACACGAACCGGTTGAGGAGTTAACCATAAATGTTCCCGAAGAGTTCTCTAGTCGTATGATTGACTTAGTTACTCAACGTAAAGGGGAGATGACGGCAATGGATAATAATGGGGGATTGGTTAATATTAATTTTGACATTCCTTCTCGTGGTATCATTGGATTAAGAACTAATGTACTTACTGCATCTGCCGGAGAAGCCATTATGGCTCATCGCTTCAAAGAATATCAACCTTATAAAGGAGATATTTCTCGTCGCTCCAATGGTTCATTGATTGCTATGGAAAGTGGCAATGCTTTTGCTTATGCTATAGATAAGTTACAAGATAGAGGTCGCTTCTTTATCTTTCCACAAGAGCAGGTTTATGTGGGACAAGTGGTTGGGGAGAACTCTCATTCCACCGATTTAGTTGTTAATGTAACAAAATCGAAGAAACTAACCAATATGCGTGCTTCGGGGTCGGATGATAAAGCAGTGCTTGTTCCTCCTGTTCAGTTCTCTTTAGAAGAAGCATTGGAATACATCAACACCGATGAGTATTTAGAGGTAACTCCAAAGCATATGCGCATGAGAAAAATCATTTTGGACGAAAATGAACGTAAGCGTTCTAAAAAGAGCTAAATAAAGACAAAACTCAACCCCTTGAGTTTATAAAATGAATCACCCTGATTTTGAATCTATGTATCAAAATCAGGGTGATTCATTTTAAGACTATTGGGGTTCTCTTCTAAAAGTATAAGAAATTCATTCCCTAATAAAGGAGCTATTTATAAATTAGATGTTTGTTGCTTTTCTATTTTAAACATATTCAAAAGAGAACAGAATCTCTGCCTCATTCGTTTTCGGAATAATATAAGCTACACACCAAGGTTCCAAAACTGAGGCTAGATTCATTTTTACAATTATTTTAAATGCGTATTTCTCACCATCTATTTTCGTAATTGATTTCAGAATCTCTTCAATTCCTTTAGGGGAAACTCCTTTTACAAGTAACAATGTGTGTTTTTTGAAATCAATAGTTTGTGCATTAGGGTAATCAGAGAAAATATCCCTAAAAGTACTGTTATCATTAATTATTGTGAGTTTTTCTTCTTCTATTTTTAATTCTAGCTCATTGTTACTAGCAGGTAGTTCATACTCTTTATAAAATAAATCATCCGATTCATTATTGCAACCACATAAAGCAAATTCAATATGTGTGCTATAGTTGGTGTTATGTAGCAAGAAAGCTAA
>CAZGUI010000002.1:0-94523 GCA_964528875.1 uncultured Bacteroides sp.
AAGAGTGCGAATCACAACATCGAGCGTATTCACCGGATGAATAATCAGTTCATATGCATCACTATCCGATTCTATTCGGGTTATCCGCAAACCTAAAGTTTGTAATTGATAGTCGAACGTAGTTAAAAGTCCAACATCTGACACTGACGAATTGGAGTTGTAGATATCCTCATAATTAAAGCGAAAAGTTTGACCAAAATTTTCTTTAACTGCAGCACTTACCCAATTTTCCATTTCTTCAACTGACTCACTCCAATCTATAGTAATAATAAATGGAATACCATTACGATTCAAATACATCCGAAACTCATCATAAGTAGTATGAAAATCATCACTATCCTCATCATTATATTCTTTTAAGCCATTGATGAATGATACAACCTCTTCTTTTTTAGCACTATGAGGCATACATAATGAAGTTAACTCCAGATAAGCCGCTTTCTTCTCAGGATTAAGTAAGAGTCTTTGAGCTATTTTTTCTTCTTTCTCTAGTTCTATCCTTTCATCTTCTTTAAGTTCAAACTCTATGTAATCTTTCAAGTACTCAAACGTATTTTCTGCTTTTTCCAAAGTCATAGCATCTTCCACAGGCTGGCATTGATCTGCTAGCTCATACCAATTACGACCCATGTTTCCCTTACAGCGACAGAGCTCTAATTGGTCCCCAATCTTTGCAACAAAATAAAAATCAGAAGGAAAAGGAAAACTATCGTTTACATCGAACATGAAAATAGCTTCGGGTAGATAGAAGCTCCCCTTTTCACTATCATACATTAAACCGTCTTTTTGCAACGTACAATACCTAAACAGATTAACAGGAACAGATTCTAATCCTTGTGGTGTACGAATAACTTTGGTTGTTTCCGTTGTTTGATAACTGCCAAAAGGTTTAGCAGAAAGCAAAAAGTCAAAGTCTGATAGGTTTATCAATGAACTTTTCAGACTTTCCCCATATAATTTCTCTTCGTGATAATACATACGAGGTTTTGCTATTCTTGTATTTTGCGAATATGTGTTCATAGTTAAGAGTATAAATAATATAAATTAACTTCTGCTGCATACTATTTTGTAATCTTCTCATAAGATAACAAATATAAAAATTAATTACTCTTAATTCATTATTAATCAATACATCTAACTAATATCTTAATTTATTAAAAAACAGTCCTTAATTTTTCCATTTATTTTGGTACATGCAGTTATCAAAATAATAAACTATATCCGTTTTATACTTCGTTTTTTGAAAATAAAAAAAGCACCAATGTATTTCAGACTCCTTCGGACAATTAACATCTCTATAAATGAATAGTACACGTGTAAAACAGTAGAGATGAAAAATTGATTGAACAGCTGAAATACGCTGATGCTTGCAGGTTTTGTATTCTTTAGGTTAATGCACTCATTAAACCTATTATTAAGAATACTTTTTGAACTACTATTTACTTACTTTATAACCTTTGGCCTCAGCAAAACTTAGTACCGATGAAGTAATGGCATTTCCTAAATCATCTGCTCCATCATCTTCTTTCATTTTCTTATCAATGAAATCTTGACGCTGTTCAGCCAATTTGGTTATCTCCTTTTGAATTTTTGTTCTCTCTACTGATTTTTCCTCTACTATTTGCTGAATCTCTTCTGTTGTTTTCCCTTGTAGCTCTTTGGGTAGATCTTTCTTTGCTAACTTTCCAATAAACTGTTTATCTTTCTTAACCTGATCAACTATATCCCATGAACTATTATCATATGCCGATTTGGATTTACTGATAACTCGTTCTGCATATACTATTTCTGACAACTCATTGGCATTAGCATCTTGTACCACTTGATTCATTTTTCTACTTGCACCTATACTACCATAACCAATATAGGTATCATTCAATTTTAGGTTATATTCAGCAATTCTAGTATCGAAAGGAGTATCAATATGACGTAGTGTCGCATTATGGTCAATATTGAAAAACTTACCTTTTCCTAATGTAGCACCCTCTTGCCATTTACCTTGAATTCCTTCATTTCTATTGCCACAGTGAATGGTGTTGATATAGATCTTTTTATTCAAAGCATTTTTTATAGCTTGCTGATAACTTAACTCTCCTTGAGTAAAAGGCTCATTACCTGCAATATAAATTAACTTCATGTCTGCATCATCACTACCCCATTCCAACTGTTTAGTTGCTTGATCAATAACTGCACCACAATATTCATAACCACCATAAGTACTTAAACCAAATAGCATCTCAGAGATCAAATCCAAGTCGGTAGTTAATGGAGTAACCTGTTTGATGTAATCGTTTTTCTCATCTATATTATTATTTCCATATTCATAAAGAGCAATCTCTATTCGAGGAGATTTACCTTGATATTTAAGAGTAGTTAAGGTATTAACAATGGTCCACAACCTTGATTTTGCCTGATTGATTAATCCGTCCATACTACTTGATGTATCCAATAAGATGGCTACTTGGATTTTGGGTTTCTGAACTACGGTTTCCACTTGAGCAGTTTGCACTAACAAATCATTAACCCGGAGTGTTTTCTTTGCAGAAGATGTACATCCTAAAGAACTAAACACAAAAGCAATAAAAAGTACTGTTGATAATAATATTCGTTTCATAATCTATACGGTATTAATTAGTTTATAATGGTTTACTGATTCGAATATAAACGATTAAAATTTAACATTTGGGGCAAAATGGGTGAACTACCTAGTTGAATTGGTGAAATACGCTTTGAAAATGATAGAATTATATTTACTTTACGTTGAATAAGAAAGTATACAATACGATGCAGCACAAAAGGTCAATATTTTGGATATTCTTGTTGCTCATTCCTTTACTAGGCAGTGCACAGGATCGTAAGTCCAGATACTCTACAACAAAAGCGATAAAAGAGTTATCAAAATCGCTAGATGAGAATCTGGCAGATTCTATATTGGCTAAAAATTATATTCAGCTAGCACAATCTTTTGCTGTAAAAAAACAATACAATAAAGCGGAAGAGAATTATAGAAAGGCTAAAGCTATTTATATAAAAATTAAAGATACCCCCAATAATGCTTTAGTTGAAAGAGAAATAGCCAAACTATTGGAACTGCAAAACAAAATACCAGAAGCCATTAAAAGCTATGAGTTAGCCGGTAAGCTCACTACTCAATCGGAGGTAATGCGTTTAAATCAAAATGATGCGAATCGATTAAAGATAAAAAATAATCCAAAGGCACAAAGTCAGTTAATTGTTAGCAATGTTGGTCTATCGGAAAAAATACAAAGTACAAGTGAACAACAATTCGCCCTACAGCAAAAAGCACAGTTGGATGTAAAAGAAAACAAGTTGGAAGATGCCTTAATGAGTTTGGAGGAAGCACAAGAAATAGCTATTTCTCCTATGGAAACTGTGGAGTTAAGTCAACAGATGGCTGATATTTATACAAAAGCCGATAGAAAAGAGGAAGCCATTGAGATGAAGAAAAAAGCAGTTGAAGTGGCAAAAGAAATGGACGATCCCAGTCTACAAATTGAGCAAATGAAAATCTTATCCTCGAGTTATGCTGACTCGGATAACAGTGAAGCAGCAATGGAAATTTTGGAAGATGCTTACGATGTTGCCATTAAAGGAAGTAGCATTAAAGAAGCCAATGAGATGCTAAAGCAACTTACTGCCAAACACTTAAAGGAACGTAACACACAAAAGGCGTTGGATTTATATGCAGACTTTGCTCAACAACTCGATAGCTTGATTGATACTGACAGTACCTTGATTGACTCTCGTTTTTTAGAGATACAGGAACAACGCATTAGTCAACTGGAAAAAGAAAGGGCATTAAAAGATAAATTAATACAGACTCAAAACACAATTAACTACGTATTAATAGCCGTTATTATTCTTATTTTAGTTTTCATTTTTTTCATAGGGCACACCCTCTATTCCATCACTAAAAAGAATAAAAAAATCGCCTTACAGTCATTACGCCGAGAAATGAATCCCCATTTCATTTTTAACAGCTTAAACAGTGTCAACCAATTTATAGCTCAAAATGATGAGTTGGAGGCTAACAAGTACCTTACCTCATACTCTCGTTTAATGCGCACAACTATGGAGAACTCCAATAAAGACTTCATTCCTTTATCTACTGAATTAGAACACTTAACAGAGTATCTTGATTTAGAGAGGTTGCGTTTCCAGGATAAATTCACCTATAAGTTGACCGTTGACCCTCAAATTGATACCGATTTTGTGTTGGTTCCAAATATGCTGATTCAACCTCAACTGGAAAATGCCATTTGGCACGGATTACGCTATCGGGATGAAAAAGGGTTACTTCAACTCAGCATAGGACAAAAAGACCAACTAATAATAATCAGCATAGAAGACAATGGCATTGGACTGCAAAAGAGTATGGAGATGAAAACCAGTCATCAGAAGAAACATAATTCCAGAGGACTAAAAAACACCGATGAACGAATTAATTTGCTCAATAGTCTCTATAAGTCGAAGATTAAATTTACAATTACAGATAAAAAAGGAGATGAATCTGGAGTCATCGTTACCATAGAATTTCCTGTAAACATAAAATGAATGCTAAGATGAAAATAAAGAGTGTTATTGTAGAAGATGAAATTGCGGCACGGAATACACTAAAAAGTTATTTAAGTAAATACTGTCCACAAGTAGAGGTTATTGCAGAAGCCCAAAACTACAAAGAAGCAGTTACTGTATTGCACGAGGTAGAGCCTCAGCTCATCTTCCTGGATGTGGAGATGCCTTATGGAAATGCTTTTGATGTATTAGATGCCTGCCAGGACATTAATTTTGAAACTATTTTTGTGACTGCATTTTCCGAGTATTCATTAAGAGCTTTGAATCAAAGTGCAGCTTACTATTTATTAAAACCGGTAGATATTGAAGAGTTGATTATTGCAGTAAACAAAGTACAACATCATATCCAGGAAAAAGATTTACTAAATAGAAATAAAATTTTATTGGAAAACATGAAAGAGCCTCAAGTAGGAAAACAACAAGTTATCTTACCAACTCTTGAAGGCTTTGATGTGGTACGCATGGAGGAAATTATACGTTTACAAGGCAATGGGAATTTTACAGACATCTACCTAACCGGTAAACGAAAAAAAATGGTTTGTCGATTTCTTAAACACTTTACGGAAATTCTCCCCTATCCTTTTATCCGAGTACATAAATCGCATATCATCAACGCTTATTTTGTAAAATCATATCATAAAGCATCGGGGGGATATGTAACATTAAACGATGATACAGAAATTGAAATTTCGGCTAGCTATAAAAACACTTTTCTGTCTTTATTCAAGTAATCAAAATGGGCAAAATTGGTTGCCTTAGCTTTTAAATTTCAAGTAAATTTTTAGAAATACAATCTCCCTATTAATTGACATTTATCAAATGATACAAACCCAGTAAGGAGCTCTTTTTTCTCACTGTCACACTCCTACTTACAGGAGTTGTAAAGAGGCTATTTTTGTGCTAGGATCGAATGGCGGTCGGTCTAGGACCGACAAATAAGCCCATCTAGAGAACACTGCTTTTTCTGCCTTTTTCATTCTTTTACAACCCCAATAAATACAATCAGAACGCAAGATAAAACTCTGCACTCAGATAAGCTTGAACATCCTTATATAACCTATATAAACCCGGACGAAAGAAGTATTTATTTTGATAAAGGTCTTTCCTATTACCGTACCGATAGAGCTTCTTAGTATCCAAATGAATAACATACTCCATAGATTGTCCAGGTAGAATACACGTTTCTTCTTTTGGAGAATATGAGCGATAATAATAATCTAACCAACTTTGATATGTTTCGTCGTAATATTGCAACATATAAAACTCCAAAGGAAACACATCTAAGTCTAAACCATTGACTATGGTAAAAGAAATGGAATCAACTCCTATACCGAGTATATCTGAAGATAAAGAAAGACTAAGCTCCTCACCTTCTTCTGTTCGATTCTGTTGATTCAAAGGGAGATTCTTTATCGAATCAACCACATTGAAGTGTACCTCAAACCGAGTAGATACCCTCTTAATTAATTTGTATTTTCCCGATTTCAGATTAAATTTTCCAGGTTCCAGATTTATCTTAAAACTAACCTGCTCATTGGCAGGTAATCCATAAGCAATCGAATGGATAACCAAACCCTCCGGGCTAATTACTTTATTCCAAATGGAATCATTCCAATACTCCAGACTATAACCTTCCCCGAAGGTAAACTCTAAAGAAGTGTTATTCTCCAAATATCTTTGAATCAATAGATTCTCCGAAGTAATCGTATCAGCAAACAGAGAAAGAGTAAGAGCCTTATCTTCAACCATTATCTGATGTTCCTCTTTACTTAATTCTGTTTTTTTATTCCTTTTATTACAAGCTGTATTAAACAGGATAAAACCTATTAAACAAGCATAAATAACAGCTTTCATTTCAATTTATTTTAGATGTACAATAAGTTTACTTAAAAGCTTAAGATAGAACTATTCTTTGAAGAGTTATCTTTTTTCTCATTATTAAAATATATAACTCAACTGATCAAGTCATCATTAGACCCAAGCCTTATTCTTAATATCCGATAGATCTTAAACGGGAGAATAAAGCTAACTATGCATCCAAAGATAAGACTAAGATATACCCATTCATTTCCCCGGAAGAAAAACAATGTGGCAAGAATTATTGTCCCTAAAAGAATTGCAGAAGAGACATAAAGAAGTATTACTCCTACTACTAAACAATTAATATTTTCAATTAACACTAAAGCTAAACTCACAAGAATCAATAATCCGATATAAAACGGAGCATTTCCAAATCCTTTAACTTCTCCAAAAAGTAAGGTAAAAGACAGTATTAACCAAAATAGGAGATAAACAATCAGTTGTACTTTATGTTTTATACTCATAATATCTCACCTTTACACAATGTTAATAAAGATAAAAAATAAATCTATCAAATCGCAAACAATGTTAATATTTATTTTTTTATTATAAATTACAGAGAGGAGTAATGAGAGTCAAATATATTTTTTTGAGCTTACCCATAAAACAGAATCGAAAAGATAAAACTCAAAAATGAAAATGGAGAAGAATCAGAGTATACCCATAACACATTTGAAAGATGGTAATTTTATTGAAATCTATCAGCTTGAAACAATGGATGATAGTATATTCAAAATTTTTCAGCGCTATGATTTTTATCAGATTTTATGGTTTACTCAGGTTGAAGGGAATAACATTTATTCCATTGACTTCATTGATTATGCTTATAAAACCAACCAGGCAGTTGTTGTCTATCCCGGACAAATAGATCATATCCACATTGAGCAGAAGAAAGGTTTCTTATTTGCAGTGGACAAAGAGACTTTTCTCAATATAAATCAAAGAATTAACTCTAAATATTTGAGCGGTTATTTTTCTAATGTATTTGTATCTCAAAATAAAAAAGACATAAAGACTCTTAATAAGTTAATCCAGCTTATGTTACTGGAGTATGAAGATGAAAACAGATTATTTCTTATGGAAACTTATATGAGTGCTTTTTTGTTTCAGATTGCAAACTCATTTGAAAAATCCATTGATTCTTCACAGCTAATAGTCAATAATATTGCTGCGGAATTAAGAGAGCTTATTGGAAATCATTACATATCCCAACAAAACATCTCTTTTTATGCAAAAAAATTGGGGGTAACAAATAAAAAGTTGAATGAAATTGCACTTCAAAGCTTTGGTTTTACTGTAAAACAACTTTTACAAGACATTCTTTTACTAGCCATAAAGCGAGAGATTAAATTAGGAGAAAAGAACATTAAAGAAATCGCCTTTGATCTAGGCTTTGAAGACCCGGCGTATTTTACTCGTTTTTTCAAAAAACATACAGGATTAACCCCTATGCAATTTCGAAAAGAAAGTAAATAAGTACAATCATTTGACTTAAAAAGACAAGCTCCTTCCTGTTTTTTCTATATATTTTTGCATCTAAAATAAAATAGAATAAAGAGAAAATGAAACTCATTGAACACATCAGAAAGAGAAGTCCCGTTGAAAGAACATTTCATGCCGTATCATACGAAGTGGTAGGCATCATTACAAGTGCTCCTATCATCTCTTTTATTTCCGGAAAACCAATGGCTGAATCAGGAGTTCTTGCCATCATAGTTTCTTTAGTCGCTATGGTATGGAACTATTTATTTAATTACTTATTTGATCAATTACATGATAAATATCATTTCAAGAAAAATCTTTTTGTTCGTATATTACACGGTACGGGATTTGAAGTGGGTTTAGTATTACTAACAGCCCCTACAATCGCTTTATTATTTAATATGACTGTTATTAATGCCTTCTTCTTAGAGCTGGGGATGTTGATTTATTTCTTCCCATATACCATAGTCTACAACTGGATCTATGATAAATCTCGTATAGGATTGGTACATCATTATGATAAAGTACATCACATTCACCAAAATCCTCGTAACCCTCACAATTCAGATTATTAATTCTGCCCTCAAAAAATAAGAAGAAAAGAGATGCAACACCTACTGCTAATTAGGTAAAAATACAATAAAAACAAAACCTCCTAAAAGTCAGAGTGCTTTTAGGAGGTTTTGTTTTTATTGTGATAGTCTGAAAATCGGAGACATTGAAGAATTATTCATCTCCCCTATTTCCTTTGTTAGAAGTAAAATCTATTTTGCTACACGCTCAAGCCATTTCACCATTGCTAGCATAGCAATCATTGAAATAGCACAGACTACAACGAAAACGCCCCACGTTACAGAGATAGATATATTTTCGTACATCATTGCACCTAAGAATAATGAGAAATTTCCTACAGCAGTTGCCCCTAACCAACATCCTTGCATTAACCCTTGAAGATGAGTTGGAGCTACCTTAGAAACAAAGGATAATCCTAATGGAGAAATAAACAACTCGGCAACAGTAAGGATAAAATAGGTGCCAAATAACAACCAAGGAGTAACACGCATTTCAAAAGGTAAGCCTCCCATTGCTGTTACTTCTTTAAGAGGAGGTAGCTCTATTGAACCCACAGCCATTAAGGCAAATGCAATGGCTGCAATCCCCATACCTATAGCTATTTTTCGTGGAGTAGATGGTTCTTTACCTTTTCTTGCTAATCGAGAGAAGAAGAACATAATGATTGGAGTTAAGAAAACAACTACAAATGGATTGATCGTTTGGAATATTTCAGCAGAAATATCATAACCAAACACTTGTAATTGAGTGTAGTCTTTAGCAAAAAACGTTAATGTTAAACCATTCTGATGGAATGAGAACCAAAAGAAAATAACTACAGCAAACACTGCAAACAAAGCATAAATACGTTGCTTAATTTCTTTTGCATCTTGACGAATTTCTTCTTTAGTGATTCCTGCTTTATCGTCCTTTTTATTTTGAACTACATTTCTGTCTGGAAGAATACGTTTATAAATCATAAAAACAACCAGAGAGATAAGCATAGCAACTATAGCTACTGAAAACGCATAATGAAATCCGGTATTGAATGCATTCAAATAATTATCAGCAAATGTATTCATATCAGGTATAATACCTCCTGACACTTGCGTTGCTAGTTCTGTGAAGTTACCATTCATTACTTCTGATGACATTGTCCCATTTTTATATTGCCAACACAGCTCAGGAAGAACTGAATTATAGGCAAAACCTTGGGATTTCACAAACCAATTACGAACCCAAATAGCAGTAAAAGGAGCAAAAATAGCACCCACATTGATAAACATATAGAATAATTGGAATCCGGCATCTCGCATCTTGGAATACCTTTCATTATCGTATAATTGTCCAACCAAAGCTTGAAGATTCCCTTTAAAAAGACCATTACCAAACGCAATAACAAGGAGAGCCGCTAAGGCAATCCATTCGGTAGTTATCAAACTAGGCATAGCTAGGAGTACATACCCTAGTCCCATAACAACTAAACCAGTCATTATAGTACCTTTATAGTTCTTGGTCCAGTCTGCAACAACTCCTCCTAATAAGGCTAGAATGTAAATTACACCATAAAATAAAGAGTATATTCGCCCCACTTCTTCACCGGACATACCAAATTTAGACATCAAAAAAAGTGTTAGAATGGCCATCATGGTATAAAACCCAAAACGTTCACCCATATTCGCAAGAGCAGCAGGAATTAATCCTTTTGGTTGATTTTTAAACATAGTTTTTGTGAATTTCTGTATTTAACGTATAATTATTCTATTTTTTTTATTTCCCCAAAGGTATCATTTTAAATCCTAAAATTTTCTTAAAAGAGCAAACAAACTTCGGCTTTTACTACTTTTATCAAATCTAAAGGGTTGATTTCTATTTGAATTCCACGCTGTCCCGCACTCACAAAAATGGTATCAAAATTCAAACAGGTTTCGTGAATATAAGTAGGATATAGCTTTTTCATACCAATGGGAGAACAAGCTCCTCGAATATATCCGGTCAACGATAATAAGGATTTCATGGGAATTAAATCGACCTTTTTATTCCCTGATACTTTAGCTACAATCTTCAAGTCCAATTCTTGATCTCCGGGAATAACACAAACTATTGGACTAATTTTATTCCCTTCTAATACTAAGGTCTTAAAAATACGATCTACAGACTGCCCTGAAATTTCAGCTAAATGTACAGCACTTAAATCTTCTTCATCCACTACATAGGTTAGCAATTCGTAATTTATTTTAGCTTGATCCAGTAACCGTGCAGCATTAGTTTTTATTTTTTTCATATCATTATATTAGTTAACAAAAACTATTTTAATGAGTTAAATCTTGTGTAGCACTCATTTTTAGTGTAATTTTAACTTGTTTATATAATTATTTATAAATCAAGCCTTAAAGATATGAACTTCCGATATAACCTCAATGATAAACTACCACCCTTTTCATTAATAATGTATGGGGTACAATGGTTTTTAGTCTCTATTCCTATGGTGGTTATACTAAGTGCAGTTATTGGAAACATTCAAGGATTAAACACCACAGATCATATTTTTTATACGCAAAAACTGCTCATTATCATGGGGGTTGGACTTATTTTACAAGTAGTATGGGGACATAAAATGCCTGTTGTTATTGGTCCTGCTTCTGTTTTACTTATTGGTGTGTTATCGGCAGGTACAACAAATATTTCACAGATATATACAGCGATAATAATTGGAGGTGCCATACTACTCGCAGTGTATTTCAGCCGTATACTCTCTAAGATACAATTCATATTCACCTCCCGAATTGTGATTGTCATTATGTCTCTAATTGCATTTACACTTTCACCTGTAATTCTTCGCTTAATTTTTTCAGATGAAAAACATTCGTTATTTGCCTTGATTTTCTCTTTAGGTTTTATTCTATTAATGACATTAGCCAATCATCTATTTAAAGGAATATGGAAATCAACCGTTGTACTATTGGCTTTAGTTATAGGCACTATTGTGTGTTTTGCTGTTACCGGACTTCCAACAATAGAGAACACCATAACTACAGGAAAAACAGATGGATGGTTTATCTCTTTTGACTTTGATTTAGGAGTCACTATATCCTTTTTATTTTGCTATATAGCCCTATTAATTAATGAATTAGGATCAGTACAATCAGTAGGGAAAATCATTGGTGCTGACCAATTAGACAAACGTAGTGAACGTTCGGTTGGTGTAACGGGCATTATGAATATCGCTGCCGGATCAATGGGAGTTATTGGACCGGTAGATTACTCTTTAAGTCCCGGATTAATTATGTCTACCGGATGTGCTTCTAGATATCCTCTTATTTTTACGGGAGCAGCTCTTACTTTATGTGCTTTCTTCCCATCTTTAATACACTATTTAACCTTAATACCGGAACTCACTATGGGTACCATCTTACTCTATTTGATGGCTACTCAACTTTCTGCTTCCTTTCAGATGATTGGTACTGAAAAGAAAGTCATTACAAGTTTCAATGACAGTTTAGTTATTGGTTTACCATTAATGGTAGGACTTTTTTTATCATTCGCACCAGAGGCTGTACTCAATCAAATACCTGCTACATTTCGCCCTATTCTTGGAAACGGCTTTGTTATGGGTGTAGTTACGGTCCTACTATTAGAATACGTTATTTTCAGGAAAAAGAAAATATAATTACTAACAAATACACTATATGAAATCAAAACATTTTTCACTTTTACTTACGGCTGTTCTATGCCTGTTCTTGATGGGATGTAGCAGCAGCAAGTACAATTATGAGGAAGTCCCTAATGATCCTTTAAACACTAAAATCTATACGCTAGACAATGGATTGAAAGTGTTTATGAGTGTAAACAAGGAGACTCCACGCATTCAAACCTTTATAGCTGTCAAGGTGGGTGGAAAAAATGACCCTAAAGAAACCACCGGGTTAGCTCACTATTTTGAACACTTAATGTTTAAAGGAACCCAGCAATTTGGCACGTATGATTACGCATCTGAAGAGCCTCTTTTAAATGCTATTGAAGAGCAATTTGAGATCTACAGAAAGACCACAGATAATGAAGAGAGAGATGCTATTTATCAAGTGATAGACAGTCTTTCTTATGAGGCATCAAAATTTGCTATACCCAATGAATACGACAAACTAATGACTGCCATTGGATCAACAGGAACTAATGCTTATACCGGATACGATCAAACTGTATATGTGGAAAACATTCCATCTAATCAAGTCGAGAACTGGGTGAAAATTCAGGCTGACCGATTTGAGAACAGTATTATTCGTGGGTTCCACACCGAATTAGAGACTGTTTACGAAGAAAAAAACATGTCTTTAACTCGCGATTCTAGAAAAGTAACTGAGGCTATGTTTAACTCCCTATATCCTCATCATCCTTACGGTACACAAACTGTTTTAGGAACACAAGAACACTTAAAAAACCCCTCTATAACCAAAATCAAAGAGTACTATAAGACCTGGTATGTTCCCAATAATATGGCTATTTGTTTGTCGGGTGATTTTGATCCGGATACAATGGTTGAACTGCTAGAAAAACATTTTGGACATTTACAGCCTAATCCTAACCTTCCCCAACTAACCACTGAAAAAGAACAAGAAATAAATAGTCCTATTGTTCGTACAGTATTAGGACCTGAAGCAGAAAATGTAACCTTATCGTGGCGTTTTCCGGCTATTAACCATTCCGACTTTGCAGGTTTAGAAGTTTTATCTTATCTGTTATACAATGGAACTGCCGGTTTGATAGACTTGAATCTAAACCAACAACAAAAGGTCTTAATGGCTTATGCAGGCATTTATAATATGGCTGATGCCAGTGCTTTTTTAGTTCAGGCAAGACCCAAAGAGGGACAAACTTTAGATGAAGTAAAATCATTGGTACTTGAACAGATTGAGGAATTAAGAAATGGAAAGTTTGATGAAAACGAGCTAAAAGCTGTAATCAATAACATCAAATTGGAGCAAATGAACAGCTTTGAAAAAAATAGAGACAGAGCTGATTACTTTGTGAGTTCGTTTATTAATGATTTGGAATGGAAAGAAGTTGTTGCTCGTTTCAATAACATCAGTAATTTGACTGTAGAACAAATCAAAGAACTTGCAAACATCTATTTAAAAGAGACTAATTATGCTTTAATCTACAAGCGTACGGGAGTAAATCCGGATGAGGTAAAAATGCCGAAACCGAAAATCACGCCTATTGTAATGAATAGAGATTCGGTTAGTAACTTTTTAGATAATATTCAAGCCAGTAAAGTTACTCCTATTGAACCGGTATTTTTAGATTATGAAAAAGACTTAACTCATTTGTCTACTAAAGACGGATTACCCATTATATACAAACAAAATACCACTAATGAATTGTTTCAACTCTTCTTCTATTTTGATCTAGGAAGAAATCAATTCAAAGAGTTAAGTACAGCATTCAACTACTTTGACTATGTAGGTACTTCAAAAATGAGTGCTGAAGAGATAAAAAAAGCATTCTATCAGTTAGCTTGCAACTATAATTTCTCTGCAGGAAATGAATCGACCTATTTCTCTATTTCGGGCTTACATGAGAATATGGAGGAAGCTCTAAAATTAGTGGAGCATTTAATAAGCGATGCGCAAATTGATACTGAAGCCTATACCAGTTTAGTAGCAGATATTTTACAATCCAGAAGTAATGCAAAACTGAATCAAGCACAAAACTTCTCTCGATTAACCAATTATGCCATTTGGGGAGAAGACTCACCTGATAAAAACATTATGTCAGAAGATGAACTAAAAGCCACCAATCCGGAATCATTACTACAGTTGGTTAAAAGTTTAAGAAACTATGAACACAAAGTGTTATACTATGGTCCGGCTCCATCAGGAACACTATCACAAGTCATAGAAAAAGAACACGTGCTAGAAACACCATTACAACCTGTACCGGAAAGTATTCGTTTCTCACAACAAGAAACAACGAAAAATGAGGTTTTAATTGCACCTTATAATGCTCAACAAATTTATTTAGGAATGTACTCTAATCAGGAAGAGCTTTATAATACTGAAATAGAACCTGCACGCTCATTATATAATGAGTATTTTGGAGGAGGGATGAATTCCATTGTTTTCCAAGAGATGCGCGAAAGCCGTGGTTTAGCATACTCAGCTTGGGCAGGACTTTCTGCTCCGAGTAAATTAAAGTATCCTTACACCTTAAGAGCACAAATAGCAACTCAAAATGATAAAATGATGGATGCCATTGATGCTTTCTATGAAATCATTGAGAATATACCTCTATCGGAATCGGCCTTTACCTTAGCTAAAGAAGGTATATTGGCTCGCATTCGCACAAACAGAATCATTAAAAGTGATGTGATTTGGAATTACTTAAATGCAGAAGAGTTAGGTATTAAAGAAGATAAAAGAAAAGTCATCTTTAATGAGATTCAGAAAATGACTCTACAAGATGTACTTCAATTCCACGATGAATGGATTAAAAATAGAAAATATACTTATTTTATTTTAGGTAATAAAAAGGATTTAGACCTTAAGAGCTTAGAAAAAATAGGGCCTATTAAGCATTTAACTTCAAAAGACATTTTTGGTTTTTAAGAATAGAAACCATTAATCAAGAATAAAAAAATGCTTCTGCTATAAACTAGCAGAAGCATTTTTTTATTCTAACGTTTGTTTCATCTCATTGAACAGATTACAGAAAACCTCTTCAGGATATAAAACATCGATTCATTTATCTCTTCTTCCAAAGTTCAGTCATATCCTCTAGTGTTTTACCTTTGGTTTCAGGCACAAAACGCCAAACAAATAGTGCTGCTAAAATACAGATAGTGCCATAAATTCCATAAGCAAACATTGGACTGAAATCGTATAATGCAGGGAAACTAGCTGATACAATGTAATTAAATATCCATTGGAATGCCACAGCAATAGCTATAGCTTGACCACGAATAGTGTTAGGGAATATTTCTGAGATTAACACCCAACAAATTGGTCCCCAAGACATCATAAAGAAAGCAGCATAAACAATAATAGAAAGAACAGGAACAATTCCGGTAATACTTAAGCTATCGCACATAGCTACAGAGAACGCACCAATAGCCATTCCTATGGAACCAACGATAAGCAAAGGTTTACGTCCAACCTTATCTACAGTGAAAATAGCGACTAGCGTAAATATAATGTTTACTATTCCCATAAGAACTGTTTGCATCATTCCACCTCCTTCAGCACCTGCACCTTCAAATATACGTGGGGCATAATAGAGAACAGCATTAATACCAATAGCTTGTTGGAAAACAGAAAGCATAATTCCAATAGCAATTACTGCTACACCATAAGTAAGTAATTTCTCGGTTTTTTCTTTAGCTGTTTGTTTTATCTCTAGTAAAATCTTATTAGCTTCAATCGTTCCATTGATTCGCTCTAATACAGAGAAAGCTTTGGTTTCTTCACCTGCCAAAACCAAGTAACGTGGAGTTTTAGGAACAAAGAACAATAAAAAGCCAAATATAGCAGCAGGAAATGCTTCGGAAAGAAACATATAACGCCACCCTGTGAATACACTCCACATATCAGACTCTTCACTAACAACAAGTCGTGGCAGTTCAGCATCTGTTAATATAATAGGGTTTTGATGATCACCCATAATTAGATAATTCACAAAGTATACAACCAACATACCAAATATAATGGCAAACTGATTACAAGAAACTAAAGTACCTCTGATATTAGAAGGAGCTATTTCTGCTATATACATAGGACAAACTGCCGATGCTAATCCCACACCTATTCCACCTAATACACGATAGAGATTAAAAGCCATCAATAATTCAAAAGATGGTTTATTGTATTCAAAAAACAAGAATTCAGGATAGAAAGAACCTAAAGCAGATAAGAAAAACAAAACGGAAGCGAACCTTAAAGAGTTTCTTCTACCTAACTTACCCGCAAAATAGCCTGACGCAGCTCCACCAATAACACACCCAATCAGTGCGCTAGAAGAGGTTAAACCATGTAATATTTTATTATAAGCAAAGTCCGGTGCTGAAAGAAAAAAAGCTTCCAATCCTTTTTCTGCTCCGGAAATTACTGCGGTATCATACCCAAAAAGCAAACCACCCAAAACAGCCACTAAAGTAATGGTGTATAGATAGCCCCTACTTCCTTCTTTTACTAATGTATTCATATGTATAATTTAGTGTTAAAAACGATCAGATAACCCGAAAGCTATCTGATCGGATAATTTAATTTATGAATACATAGCAACTATGGCCTCATAAAGCTCTTGTTTACCACTGATTTGTTTAGGTTCTCCATTTGCTTTAGCGTAAGCTACTAAATCTTCTAGAGTTAATTTACCTTCTACAAACTCTTTTCCTTTACCTTGATCAAAAGAAGCATATCTTTCTTTCAACATTTCAAGGTATGGAGATTCATTAAGTAGTTTTGCGGCATTCTCCAATGCACGAGCCATTGCATCCATACCGGCAACATGTGCAATTAGGATATCCTCTAAATCAGTAGAGTTTCTACGAATTTTAGCATCAAAGTTTGTGCCTCCATTACCCAATCCATTGTTACGAATAACATGAATCATTGCTTGAACTAATTCATACTGATTAATAGGGAATTGATCTGTATCCCAACCGTTTTGATAATCACCACGGTTAGCATCAATAGAACCTAACATATTATTATCAACAGCAACAGCTAATTCGTGTTCAAAAGTATGACCAGCTAAAGTAGCATGATTCACCTCAATATTAACTTTAAAGTCTTTATCCAAATCATGTGCACGTAAAAAACCAATAACGGTTTCAGTATCAAAATCGTATTGATGTTTAGTAGGCTCCATAGGCTTAGGCTCAATTAAAAATGTACCTTTAAATCCTTTAGCACGAGCATAATCACGAGCTAATGTAAGAATCTGAGCCAAATTGTCTTTTTCTTTCTTTTGGTCTGTGTTTAGAAGAGACATATATCCTTCTCTACCACCCCAGAACACATAATTAGCACCACCTAATTCTATAGTAGCATCAATTGCATTTTTTATTTGTACTGCAGCACGAGCAACTACATCAAAATTAGGATTTGTAGCAGCACCATTCATATAACGCTTATCAGTAAATACGTTTGCAGTACCCCATAATAATTTGATACCTGTTTCTGCTTGTTTTTTCTTTGCATAAGCCACAATCTCTTTCAAATTAGACTCATACTCATCAATGTCATCTGCAGGGTCAATTAAATCAACGTCGTGAAAACAGTAATACTCAATACCAAGCTTTTGCATGATTTCAAATCCTGCATCCATTTTTTCTTTTGCAGCTTCAACAACATTAGTGTTTGTTTTCCAAGGGAAAGCTTGAGTATCTCCACCAAAGGGGTCGGAACCTTCAGCACATAAAGTGTGCCACCAGGCCAATGAAAACTTCAACCAATCTTTCATTTTTTTTCCATTAATTTCTTTATTTGGATCATAATAACGAAAAGCTAATGGATTTTTACTTTCAACACCTTCAAACTCAATTTTCTTAATTCCGGGAAAAAATTCTTTTGTACTCATTGTTTTATATTTTTAAATCAAACATTTATTATCTTTTTCTATTATATTCTGTGCATGTATTACACTATATTTAGGTTTAGAAATAGAGTGATAAAAAGATCTTTTGAAAAGAGGTCTTAGACCGGAGCCTCTTCGATCCTAGACCGAGCACCCTTCAGTCCTAGACCGACAGCCCCTCAGTCCTAGACCGACAGCCCCTCAGTCCTAGACCGAGTAAAGACCTCTTTATATCTCTTGTAGCGCAGGTCTATCTATCCTCTAAAAAGCAACCTCAATCAAGCAAATTCATTCACCCATCATCTTATTTAATCTATTCTTCCACAAAGCATAAGCCACGTCATAAGCCTCAACTTTCTTTGAGTCAGGCTCTATAGTTTGCAAACAAACTAAAGTCTCAAAGGCTTCACTATTATTTTTATAGATTCCCACACCAATGCCTGCTCCTTTAGCTGCTCCCACAGACCCATCGGTATCGTATAACTCAATGGTTGCTTGTGAAGAACAAGCCAAGGCCTCTCTGAATAAAGGACTTAAAAACATATTGGCATTTCCTGCATGGATTTTATTAATCTCCATACCCATGGCTTTCATGATATCAATTCCATACCTGAAAGAAAACACAATACCTTCCTGAACAGCTCTATATAAGTGCGTTCTGTTATGCTGATTGAAATCAATCCCTAGCATATTACAACCTATTTCTTTGTTTTGTAAAATGCGTTCAGCTCCATTACCGAAAGGAAGAATGGATATTCCACCACTACCAATAGGTGCTTTCAAAGCTTCATCATTCATTTGAGGGTATGAAAGACCATCTGTAGCCATATTTTTCTTGACCCAGGAGTTCAAAATACCTGTACCATTAATGCATAAGAGAACTCCTAAACGAGTCTGTTCCTTACTATGATTTACGTGCGCAAATGTATTTACTCTAGAAAGCGGATCGTAGTTTACCTGTCCGTTCACCCCATAAACCACACCGGATGTTCCGGCAGTAGATGCAATTTCACCGGGATTAAATACATTCAAAGAAAGTGCATTATTGGGTTGATCTCCTGCTCTGTATGCCACCGGTGTACCTTCAGCCAATCCTAATTCTTTAGCTATTTTTGAAGAGACCTTTCCTTGTTCACCAAAAGTAGGGCAAACATCTGCTAATAATGAGGCATCAATACCATAATAATTCAACAAAAAATCTGCTGGTTGATTCTCTTGGAAATCCCAAAATACTCCTTCAGATAATCCCGATACGGTAGTATAAATCTCTCCTGTTAATTTCATTGCAATGAAATCACCAGGCAACATTATTTTATATATTTGATTGTAAATCTCCGGTTGATTTTCCTTAACCCATGCCAATTTTGAGGCTGTAAAGTTCCCTGGAGAATTTAACAAGTGAGATAAGCTTTTTTCCTCTCCTATCTTTTCAAAGGCTTGTTCTCCATAAGACACCGCTCTTGAATCACACCAAATGATTGAAGGCCTGAGTACATTCTGATTTTTATCAACACAAACCAAGCCATGCATCTGATAAGAAATTCCTATGGCTTTAATGCTTTTTGGGGCAACCTTTGACTCAGCAAGTACTACTTCATTGGCTTTTTTAAGATACTCCCACCACATTTCAGGGTCTTGTTCTGCCCATCCCGGATGAGGTGCATTTATAATCGCCTCTTGAGGAGGATAAAATGCAGATGCTACACATTTACCATTTTCAGCATTCACTAAACTCACTTTAACAGATGAGCTACCTATATCATATCCTAATAAATACATATGTTTGTTTTTGGGGTTATCGACGTAGTTTGTTATATATACTCCTATTAAATCTGTAATAATATGCCGCACGGTGAGGAACATCTTTTTGTTTTTCTTCTAACCGTTCCACATATGGCAAAGCATTAATTTTTTTATGGAAGTTCCTCACATCATAATCTACATTATAAATTACTTTATGTAAGTTCCGTAACTCCGAAGCAGTGAATTTAGTGGGTAATAACTCGAACAAAGCGGCAGGACTATCATTTACGTATT
The DNA here is from genome assembly GCA_964528875.1 of uncultured Bacteroides sp. Lineage (GTDB taxonomy): Bacteria > Bacteroidota > Bacteroidia > Bacteroidales > Bacteroidaceae > Bacteroides_E. The sequence goes on from CAZGUI010000002.1 coordinate 20,101, forward strand.
TTTGAATATAGGATAGCGCCTCTTTAATAATTATATTATGATCAAAAGCCAGTTTTTTCACCTCGTTTATAGGTACCCACAAGGCTTGATCTTTATCTAAGTTTTTAGTTATTTCACGATTGATACGAATTAACGATAAGTAGGCAATGGTAACAATGCGTTCAACTTTAGAGTTCATCACCCTTTCCAACCAAAGGACATCTTTAGGATCACTGGTTCTATTTTTTGAACCAAAAGATTTGAATTGATATAAGTTGACGGTTTTTAGACCTGTTAATTCTTTAAGTACACGTGAAGCCGCTTCGTCTAAATCTTCATCCATATAAATCAGACTCCCCGGAAGCTTCATATCATTATAAGTATTTCCATCTTCTTCCATAGTGCGCTTAATCAACAGAACATTAAAACTCTCACCATCAAAGCCGATAACAACACAGTCAACGGAAATATGATTTATAGCTAATTTTTCTTGGTGTTTACTCATGTGCTTTTCAATTCTTTTGATGCAACAAATATACAGAAATTTATTTATTATAAAAATAAAATAGAACAAACTAAAAATACATAACATATTATATATCAACCAATTAATAGTATGTATATTATACAATATGTACTTTAACCCATATCGTACAAAAAACAATATGTATTTTATAAAACCAAGTAGAAAATAACACTATCCACATAGAGCTCTTGTAATGAAGACTTTATACTACAACAGCATAAAGACTTATTGTACTTTAATGCAAGACAAGTTAACCTCCTAATTGTAAATTACAGCAAGCTAAAAGCCTGCTTGTTAAATAATTATAAATAGTAAAATGACGATATTCAAAATATTTTTTAACTTTGTACCCATATAATTAAAATAACAAAACATGAAAGCATTTGTATTCCCGGGTCAGGGAGCTCAATTTGTTGGTATGGGTAAAGATCTGTACGAAAGTTCAGATTTAGCTAAAGAACTTTTTGAAAAGGCCAACGCTATTTTAGGATATAGAATAACAGATATTATGTTTGATGGCACAGAGGAAGATTTACGTCAAACTAAAGTAACTCAACCCGCTGTTTTTCTCCACTCTGTAATTTCAGCCCTATGCTTAGGCGATGAATTTGCTCCGGATATGACTGCGGGCCATTCATTGGGAGAGTTCTCTGCTCTAGTTACCTCAGGGGCGCTTACATTTGAAGATGGACTTAAGTTGGTTTATGCACGTGCTATGGCTATGCAAAAGGCTTGTGAAAGTACTCCGTCAACAATGGCTGCTATTTTAGCTCTACCCGATGAAAAAGTTGAAGAAATCTGCTCAATTGTAAACAAAGATGAGGTTTGTGTACCTGCAAACTACAACTGTCCGGGGCAAGTAGTTATTTCAGGAACTATAGCCGGTATCGAAAAAGCATGCGAGCTTATGCTTGAGGCCGGAGCAAAGCGTGCTCTTCCTCTTAAAGTTGGAGGCGCTTTCCACTCTCCATTAATGGATTCTGCTAAACAAGAATTAGCTGAAGCAATTAAAAACACAACATTCAATCAACCCAAATGTCCTATCTACCAAAACGTAGACGCTAAAGCACACAGCAATCCGGACGAAATAAAAGAACTATTAATCGCTCAGTTAACTTCTTCAGTTCGCTGGACACAAACTGTTCAAAATATGATAGCTGATGGCGCTACGGTATTTACAGAATGTGGACCGGGAAAGGTTCTACAAGGATTGGTAAAAAAAATAGATTCTAATGTAGAAACCAAAGGAGTTTAATCCCCCCAATAAATATTCAACAAATAAAAAAGAAACGCAGGAAGTAATTTATTATTATAATCCTGCGTTTCTTTTTATTTTAATTCCAAAATATAGTTATATTAGTGAGATATGAGTACATTACAAACCTCTACCACTAAAAAAATGAAGAATACACTCTATCCAATTGGATATGCTCTAAGTGGTGGATTCATCAAAGGATTCGCCCATCTGGGAGCCATGCAAGCCTTAAGAGAAGCAGACATTCACCCGAACATTATATCAGGAGTAAGTGCAGGTGCACTAGCCGGAGCCTTTTATGCCGACGGAACTGAACCATACGATGCACTTCAGTATTTTTCCGGTTATAAATTTACAGACTTAACACGATGGACTATTCCCAAAAATGGTTTTTTCGACTTAACTGAGTTTATTGATTTTGTTAGATCACACATCAAAGCAAAAAACATAGAAGACTTAAAAATACCATTAATTGTTACAGCTACTAATCTGGACAATGGAACACTCACCCATTTCAAATCGGGAAGCTTACCAGAGCGAGTTGCAGCATCGTGTTGTATGCCTATTATGTTCTCTCCGGTGCAAATTGAAGGAGTAAGCTATGTAGATGGTGGTATCTTTATGAATTTCCCTCCTTCTACTATTCGTCCCATCTGTGAGAAAGTGATAGGAATTAATGTCAGTCCACTAGTAGCCAAAGATTATAAAAACAACCTATTACACATTGCTTTCCGATCGTTTAACTTTATGTTTAAAGCAAACGCTTTTCCCCAAAGGCGCTTGTGTGACATACTGATTGAACCAAATGAGTTAGATAATTTTGGAATGACCGACCTTGAACAAGCAGAAGAGATATTCAAGGTTGGATACAAGTCCGCCAAAGAGCAAATAGAAAAATTAAAACAAATAAGTAAAGATTCAGTAAAATAACTACCCTTTAGCTTATCTGAAATAAAAAAAACATTACATTTGAATCATGACGAATATAAAGCAATCTAAAAAAACAAACATGACAAACGAAAAAATAATAATTTATCAGGTACTTCCCCGTATTTTTGGTAATGACAATATTTACTGTGTTACTAATGGCACTTTAGAACAGAACAAGTGTGGAAAAATGAATGATTTCACTGCGAAAGCTTTTAATGAAATCAAAAAATTAGGTGCAACTCATATTTGGTATACTGGTGTTATTGAGCACAGTACACAAACCAACTATGAAGAGTATGGAATAAAGACAGATCATCCCGCTGTAGTTAAAGGAGTTGCAGGTTCACCCTATGCCATAAAAGACTATTTTGATATTGATCCGGACTTAGCTGTAGATCCAAGTAACCGCATGAAAGAGTTTCAAAACTTAGTAAACCGTACACATAAAGCCGGTTTAAAGGTTATTATTGATTTTGTACCAAACCACGTGGCAAGACAATATTATTCTGACCAACAACCGAATAATACCACCCCATTAGGAGCTAATGATGATGCTACAAAAAACTTTAGCCCATACAACAACTTCTACTATATCCCTGACACTCAACTACATCCTCAATTTGACGCAAAAGGAAAAGAAGAGGCTCCTTATTATGAATTTCCCGCAAAAGCTACAGGTAATGATGTTTTTAGTGCAAACCCCAATTTTAACGATTGGTACGATACTGTAAAACTCAACTACGGTATTGATTTTTTGAATGGACATAACAAACATTTTGATCCTATACCCGATACATGGCATAAGATGTTGGAGATATTACTCTTCTGGGCATCCAAAAAAATTGATGGACTGCGTTGTGATATGGTAGAAATGGTTCCTGTAGAATTTTGGGAGTGGGCTGTACCACAAGTTAAGGCTAAGTACCCTGACCTTATCTTTATAGCAGAAATCTATCAACCACATCTATATAAAACATATATTGAAAAAGGTGGTTTTGATTACCTATATGACAAAGTTGGTCTTTACGACACCTTAAGAAATGTTATTTCAGGCAACCAATCAGCAAGAGAGATTTCTTATTGCTGGCAAAGTCTTGATGGTATACAATCTCGAATGCTTAATTTCCTGGAAAACCACGACGAACAAAGAATAGCCTCAGCCTTTTTTGCCATTAATCCATTAAAAGCTATTCCCGGGTTAGTTGTTTCTGCTTGTATAAACACTAACCCTATGATGATTTATTTTGGACAAGAATTTGGAGAAATGTCTATGGATACTGAAGGGTACAGTGGTAGAGATGGAAGAACATCAATTTTTGATTATTGGAGTTTATCTACTATTCGTCGTTGGAGAAACAAAGGTAAATTTGGATCTAAAGATTTAAGCAAAGCTGAAATAGAACTACAACATCTATATTTTACTATATTAAACTTGAGTAAAAAAGAAAAAGCCATTTCAAAAGGTTTATTCTTTGATTTAATGTATGCCAATATAGATGGTTGGAAATTTAACCAAGATAAACAATATACCTTTATACGTAAGTACAAAAAGGAATTGATACTTATAGCTGTAAACTTTGAAGATAAAAAAGTAGATGTTGAAATCAACATACCTCAACATGCTTTTGAATATCTTCAAATAGAAGAAAACCAAACCATTGAAGGTGTTGATCTTATGACAGGAAACAAAAGAGATTATTCTTTAGTTTCACATAAAGAAATGTTTGTTTCTATACCTAAATATGGAGCAAAAATTATAAAATTCGTTTTATAATTTTGACTATTTGATTTTTTAATGGGCAAAAAACATCTAAACCTCAAAAAAAACAGTTTATATTACCTTTTAATACAATTAAATAATTATCTTTGAGGCAAGATAAAAACAAGTAGAGAACTCATTAAGTAGTATTTTCCTTCACTTTACTGAGTTTTCTACACTCCACGTTTTATTCTCCAATAATTTATAAAACAACAGAAATAGCCCAGATTGCTTTTTTATATACCATTTTTGAAGTCAATACCTATGTATTTACCCCTCATATGAGCTATTAATTCAAAATAGCAATCTTAATAATCATATAACATTACTCCATTAGAATGTATAACATTATTCAATTAAATGAAAAAAAAATGCCTGAACTTCAGGCAATTGCAAAAGATTTAGGTTTAAAGCGAATCAGTGCTTTGAGAAAAGAAGAATTAATATACAAGATACTTGATGAGCAGGCCATTGCCGGTGCGAACAAAAAAGTAGAAGCCGACAAGAAGAAAGAGGAAAACAAGACCAAGAAAAGACGTCGGGTAACTGTAAAAAAAGAGGTTGCCAGTAAAGTAATCTCCGCTAATACAAATGGAGAAACAAAGAAAACAGAACAAGACGAACACTCTCAACATACGCCTAAAAAGATTATCTCTAGAACCATAGAGAAACAAGAAATCAGTCAAGAAAAGAAAGACGTTTCGCTTCCGTCCCAAAAACCATCACAAACACAAGTTCAAAAGCCACAACAACAGCAACAACAGAAACAAGCTCAGCAACAATCACAGCAGCAACAACCTCAAGTGAAAAAAAACGTAGTAGCTGAATTTGTTCCTATTGAAGATTTACCTGCAAAAAAAGCAGACTTACCCGAAAAATTGATTCATAAATTTGAATCTACAAAAACAGAGAAACCAACCTTTGCTAAACCTCAGATTAAACAAAATATTGACGAAAAAGGAAATAATCGCGACAATAATAAAGATAATCGCGATAGAAATCAGAATAATCAAAATAATCAGCAAAGAAATCAACAAAAAAACCAACAAACTCAACAAGAAAGAAGAGAGAACAAAAAGGAACCTCATAAAACTTATGAGTTTGATGATATCTTAGTGGGTGTTGGTGTCTTAGACGCTATGCCCGATGGGTTTGGTTTCCTTCGTTCAGCTGACTATAACTACCTGTCTTCGCCGGATGACATTTACGTATCACAATCTCAAATAAAACTGTTTGGATTAAAAACAGGAGATGTTGTAGAAGGAGTTATTCGTCCTCCTAAAGAAGGTGAAAAATATTTCCCTCTAGTAAAAATAAAAAAGATTAACGGTAGAGACCCTTCTTTTGTACGAGATCGTGTAATCTTTGACCACCTAACCCCTTTATTTCCAGAAGAGAAATTTCAACTCTGCAGAGGGGATGCTTCAGACTCATTGTCGGCTAGAATAGTAGACCTGTTCTCTCCTATTGGTAAAGGTCAAAGAGGATTAATTGTTGCTCAACCTAAAACAGGTAAAACAATATTACTAAAACAAATAGCAAATGCTATAGCCACCAACCATCCTGAGGTATACACCATCATGCTTTTAATTGATGAAAGACCCGAAGAGGTTACTGATATGGCTCGCAGTGTCAATGCAGAAGTTATAGCTTCTACTTTCGATGAACCAGCAGAACGTCATGTAAAAATTGCAGGAATTGTATTAGAAAAAGCTAAACGTTTAGTTGAATGTGGTCATGATGTGGTTATTTTCTTAGATTCTATTACTCGTTTGGCACGTGCTTACAATACCGTTGCACCTGCTTCAGGAAAAGTGCTTTCCGGTGGTGTGGATGCTAATGCACTACAAAGACCTAAACGCTTCTTTGGTGCAGCAAGAAATATCGAAAATGGAGGTTCATTAACAATTATTGCTACGGCACTTATTGATACCGGTTCTAAAATGGACGAAGTAATTTTCGAAGAGTTCAAAGGCACAGGTAACATGGAGTTACAACTTGATAGAAATCTTTCTAACAAACGTATTTTCCCTGCAGTTAATATCACTGCTTCAAGTACCCGTCGTGATGATCTTCTTTTAGATAAAACAACTCTGGACAGAATGTGGATATTGCGTAAGTATTTAACTGATATGAATCCAGTTGAAGCTCTTACTTTTGTCAAAGACAGATTGGAACACACACACAACAATGAAGAGTTTTTGATGAGCATGAATAGCTAAAGAAAAGACATTATAAAAATGCGGGATGTACAGGTGAATATTTTACAAGTACATCCCGTCTCTTTTTTCTCTATTTTATTCCAAAAGGTATTAGTAAATCCAAATATTTTTTTATTTTCTCTAGAAAAGCTACTTAAATCCACGACACAACTCTTAATCAGAGGAAAAAGGTACTCAGAATCATTTACTTTGTATTATTAAATTCGTAACTTTGACGTGCTTTTAATTAGCAATTTAGAAATCAATTTTAATCTCTAATTTACAGTTGATATATGTTTCAAAATTTAAGTGATAAACTAGAAAGATCTTTTAAGATATTAAAAGGAGAAGGTAAAATAACAGAAGTAAACGTAGCAGAAACGCTTAAGGAAGTACGTAAAGCCTTACTCGATGCTGACGTAAACTATAAAGTTGCTAAAACCTTTACCGATACTGTTAAAGAAAAAGCTTTAGGACAAAATGTACTTACTGCAGTTAAACCTAATGAATTGATGGTTAAAATAGTTCATGATGAACTAACTCAATTAATGGGTGGAGACACAGCAGAGGTAGATATCGAAGGTAAACCAGCTGTAATATTAATGTCTGGATTGCAAGGATCAGGTAAAACCACTTTCTCTGGAAAGTTGGCTCGTATGATGAAATCCAAGAAGAACAAAAAACCTCTTCTTGTTGCTTGTGATGTTTATCGTCCGGCTGCTATTGAGCAGTTACGCGTATTAGCGGAACAAATCAATGTTCCCATGTATGCTGAACCAGATAATAAAAATCCTATTCAGATTGCTAAGAATGCGATTAAAGAAGCTAAAGAAAAGGGATATGACTTAGTGATTGTGGATACAGCTGGTCGATTAGCTGTAGACAAAGAAATGATGGATGAAATTTCATCTATTAAAGAAGCGATTAATCCTAATGAAATCCTTTTCGTTGTTGACTCAATGACTGGTCAAGATGCAGTTAATACTGCTAAAGAGTTCAACGACAGACTAAACTTTAATGGAGTTGTTTTAACCAAGCTTGATGGTGATACACGTGGTGGTGCTGCTCTATCAATTCGTACAGTGGTTGACAAGCCTATTAAGTTCATTGGTACAGGAGAAAAACTAGATGCGATAGATCAATTCCACCCTTCACGTATGGCCGACCGTATTTTAGGTATGGGTGATATTGTTTCTTTGGTAGAACGTGCCCAAGAACAATACGATGAAGAAGAAGCAAAAAAACTTCAGCGCAAAATATCTAAAAATCAATTCGACTTTAACGACTTCCTTTCTCAGATTAATCAAATCAAAAAGATGGGAAACATCAAAGAGTTAGCCTCAATGATTCCCGGAGTTGGTAAAGCAATTAAAGATGTGGATATTGATGATGATGCATTCAAAAGTGTAGAAGCCATCATTTTTTCCATGACTCCTGCAGAAAGAGAAAATCCTGCCCTACTAAATGGTTCCAGAAGAAATCGTATTGCGAAAGGGAGTGGTACTACAATTCAAGAAGTAAACAGACTACTCAACCAGTTTGACCAAACACGTAAGATGATGAAAATGGTTTCCGGTGGTGGAAAAATGAGTAAAATGATGATGCCTAAAATGGGTAGAAGATAACACTCAAATTAAAAACTATGAAACTTATTGATGGAAAAGCAGTTGCTGCTCAAATAAAAAAAGAAATAGCTAAAGAAGTCGCAGAATTAGTAAGTCAAGGAAAGAAAAAGCCTCACTTAGCTGCTATTTTAGTAGGACATGATGGTGGTAGTGAAACCTATGTTAAAAATAAAGTAAAAGCTTGCGAGGAGTGTGGATTTGAATCCACTCTCATAAGATACGAGGATAATGTTACAGAAGAAGAGCTTTTAAACAAAGTGATAGAGCTGAATAAAAACGACTCCATTGATGGTTTTATTGTACAACTTCCACTACCTAAACATATTTCAGAACAGAAAGTAATTGAAACCATAGATTACAGAAAAGATGTAGATGGTTTTCACCCCATAAATGTGGGTAGAATGTCCATTGGTCTTCCTTGCTACATATCTGCTACTCCTAATGGAATTATGGAATTACTTAAAAGGTATGAAATAGAAACAGAAGGGAAAAAATGTGTTGTTCTTGGAAGAAGCAACATCGTTGGAAAACCCATGGCTTCCTTAATGATGCAGAAACAATACCCGGGAAATGCTACTGTAACCGTATGCCATAGCCGTTCTAAAGATTTAGTTCAAGAGTGCCAAAGTGCAGATATCATTATTGCAGCATTAGGACAACCTGAATTTGTTACCGCCGATATGGTTAAAGATGGTGCTGTTATTATTGATGTAGGTACTACTCGAGTTCCCTCTACTGAAACTAAATCAGGTTTTAGACTAAAAGGCGACGTTAAGTTTGATGAAGTTGCACCTAAATGCTCCTTTATAACTCCAGTTCCCGGAGGTGTTGGTCCAATGACAATAGTATCATTGATGAAAAATACACTTCTAGCAGGGAAAAAAGAGATTTACGCATAAAAACTCATTATAAATAAAGATGTACTAATTAGTTTTAGTACATCTTTTTTATCTATCTCGCTATGAAAAACACGCTATGCCTAATACTTCTTTTATTTTTTCTCTTCTCTTGTATTCAAAATAAAAAATCCCCCACATTAAATATACAACCTGTTTCGAATGATACTATAGCTGAAATTACGTTACTTTTTGTTGGGGATGTAATGCAGCATAAACCCCAGGTACGGGCTGCAAGAACTGATTCCGGTTATAATTATACAGAATGTTTTCAACACGTACAAAAGGAATTAAATCAAGCAGACCTTGCCATTGCAAATCTAGAAACCACATTAGGTGGTAAACCTTTCAAAGGTTATCCTTTATTTTCTTCTCCTGATGAGTTAGCTTTTGATTTACTCAATGTGGGCTTCAATGTATTTCAGTTGGCCAATAACCACATTTTAGATAGAGGAAGAAAGGGATTAAAACGAACATTACATCTATTAGATTCACTACAGGTTTATCACACCGGCGCTTTTTCCTCAGAAGAAGATAGAGCCAAAAGAAATCCTCTTTTGATTGAAAAAAAGGGATTTAAATTGGCTTTCTTAAATTACACGTATGGAACCAATGGTCTTACAGTAACCTCTCCTCATACGATTAACTACATTGATAAAAATGTAATTGAACAGGATATACTAATAGCAAAACAATACAAACCTGATGCTATTATTGCATTATTACATTGGGGAGAAGAATATCATCAACGTCCTAGCAAAAGCCAAAAGGAGCTTGCTAAATGGTTAATTCATCAGGGAGTAGATCATATCATTGGAAGCCATCCTCACGTAATACAACCACTTGAAATTCATTCAGACACCCTAACAAAAGAAAAGAAAACCATAGCTTACTCACTGGGAAATTTCATTTCCAATATGTCCAGACCACATACAGATGGGGGGATGATGTTAAAGCTAGTATTAGCAAAAGACAGCACAACCTATTTAAAGTCGTATGAATACAATTTAGTTTGGACAGGTCGTCCAATCTTAACGAATGAAAAGAACTACATAATATACCCTACTACACACTCTGAATTTGAATTAAACAAGCAATCCATCGAACTAAGGAGTCTGTTTCTTACAAATACACGAAACTTCTTAAACAAGTATAACAAGGGCGCTGTGGAATATTTAATTGAATAAAAATCTCTTTTTATTTGTAACATTAAACTAATTATGTATCTTTGCATCGCATTTGTGTAATGAAGCAAAGCAACACGGTGGCTGTAGTTCAGTTGGTTAGAGCGTCAGATTGTGGTTCTGAATGTCGTGGGTTCGAATCCCATCAGTCACCCACCCGAAAAGCTGGAAATCCTTGATTTTCAGCTTTTTTTATTTTAAACAATATTGTTTCTCCTCCCCTTATTTAACTTAAAAATGATAAAGAACTATTTCACGTGCATAACATCATGTAAATGTCTCAAAATTAACACACAAGACTTTCCTTAGTGTTCTTGTTAATCTACTACATATTTTCGTTCATTTTCAGAACCATCAACTAACTCTTCTATAAATGTTCGTTCTTTTTCTTTATGCACTTCTTCATAATCTTTTGTATAGTGTGCATTGGGAACAACATTCAGGTCGAAAGTAAGCTCTTCTTTTTCTCCCGACTTAAAATTCGCATAAATAGTTATATAGTTTTTTACATAGCCAATATTTTTTCTACTGTCATAAAACACGTGAATATATCCTTTTCCTTTTACTGGAAGAACCTTTAAGTTTGTCTTATTTGATAGTTCACAACCACCTGACACATGGATATCTGTAATAAAAAGAGGCTCATCTCCAGTATTCTCTATGGTATAAACCACCTCTAAAATTTGCCCAAATAGAATGGGCGAATAATGCCTTGTAGGATCTACAACGGTTATAGTTGTCCGTTTGTTTTCTACATTAAAACAAGAAGACAGGCAAAAAAGAAGGCATAGAAAGAACAACATTATGATTCTGTTCAGTTTATTTATTTTCATAGATTCCTTAATTTATAATTAGTTCGTCAAAAGCCATAGTTACTCTTTTCCCTTTTTGTTTAATCATTTCAATAACCACTTGTTGGCTATCTGATACATCCAAATTCGTTGATAGTTCAACCAGTTTACCAATAGGTGGACTAGCATTTGGGAATAACTCAGTCGATAGTTTTCCATCTTTATAAATCAGTATTTTTTCTGGAGGAAGAATATTGTGCTGCTTGTCATTTAAAAAGCGGAAAAATATTTTCTTCCCTTTCTGTATCTCTTTATTGGTGGATATTTGAAGTTTAAAAGAATCAGTACTGACAATAAGCCATCCGTAATGATAATTATGGATGTAACCCAACAAGCCGTTTTGAATTACTTGAATGTTGCGATACCCATCATCTAATGGAGTCAATGCTCGAAGAGGAGCACCAATCAAAAGATTTTTTATCGGTTTACTTAGTCTATCCTCTATATCTGCAACAAAGTCATCAAGTAGCCCATTATCCTCCTTATGGGTTTTCATATCCTCAAAACTAACATAACGTTTCAATCGATCCAAGTAAGTCATCGTCTCAGGAAAGGGAATCAGCTTGTATTCATCAATACTTCCTAAGCCGTACTCACCTCCTCCTTGATATAATGCCAATTGAAGACGTGTAAAGGAAAGGGCTGTTTGGAGTTTTTTAAGCTTATATTTCTCTTCCTTGGAAGACGATTTCAAAATATAACCTTCCAAACCATCATAGAATGAAACAAATTTATCGGGGTTAGCAAAAACAATGCTATTACCAAAATTCCCATACATTTCATACGGTTTATTCATCTTTTGGGCGCGTTGTTCTAAATATAAATAATAATCGGCCAAATACGTTCCTGACGTGGGGTAAAAATGGGTCAGGTATTTCCGGCAAAGACTATCAACGGGGGCTTCAACATCCATCATTAAAGCAGATATAACATACGTTTTCACATCATCAAAAGGGGAATAATCGTATCCACTTCCATTGAGGAACACACCCTCAATTCCGTTTTTTTTATAAAATCTCAACTGTTTTTGCAATGCATATAAAATAGGCAAAGGAGTCATCCAATCATCAAAATTAGCCGCATAATCCCAAATGTAGACCTTAGAGACTTTCTTTTTCCATGCATTTTTTAAATCTACAAATCGAGTGGTGGTCTTTGAGGGTTTCAAAGAGACGCCTTTAGGTAGATCAATGGTACTAATAACTACCCCTGTATTACTAGGCCACACTTTTTGAGGAGGTGTTTGAGTTGTCATATAGGCTGTCGTAAAAAACAAATGTTCAGGAAAACACTGAGAAATTTTCAACATGAAGTTTGATAAGGCTGGCATTGCATTATGAGGAGTATTCCCCACTGCAACACATTTTGGACACATACACACCACCTCATTATCATTGGGCATAATCATAAATCGATAACTTTGTTTACTTCCATCCCCATGATTATCCAAGATATAAGACTTCACTTGTAAACATAAATTAATGCTGGAAAAACAAAATTGATTTTTGTTTTCCACACCATTTTGTATAGCATAAATTGAATCAAGCAATTCGCCATTAATAATTTTGGAAAGTCCATGTCCCCACAACCCCCAGGCAGTTTCAACCATATCAGTTCCAATGATAGGTGCATACTCAAACTGCAAATTAGGTGAGAAATACGGCTCCCTATATGAGAAGTCAAAATTCCGACAGGCCGTTTCCATTGAAATTACGGGGGGTGGCAAATCTTCAGCCGAAAAATCAGTGTCAACTAAAGCCAAATGACTCATAAGTTGATAGATAAGCCAAAGCATAGTTCGCTCTTCTTTAGCTACTAAATGGATGCTCTCCTCTTCTTTTTCAATACAATAATCGTATTGACTTTCTTTGTTTACCGAAATATGAATCAATGGCAAACCGGCTTTTTGTTTATTCAACAGAACAACTTTTTTAGAGGAACGTTTTTCTAGATGATTATGTAAATAAGTACACCATTTCTGACTGATCCTATTTTTATCACAAGTCAATGCATACTGAACTTTTTTCGACGGTGAGCTTTGAGTACACCCCCAACTCAGTATTATTAAAATAATCACCCCAAAAAGTCGCATTCTATTCATCTAAAAACGGATGTTTAGTTTTAGCTGAAGACTGTACATGTTTTTGTACAGTTGATCTTCAAATTTATAATTATACCACAATGCAGTGGCATCCACACTACACATTTTACTCAATATAAAATGCCCTCCCAGTCCCACCATCACATTCGTTACATCAAATGCATTATAAAGTTGTATATCAATTACTTCAATATCCGGAGCTGATCCCAGCCCTCCCATTGCCGTGACATAGTTCCGATGGTCACGAACATAGAACCGAGCCTGTCCGGAGACATTATAGTGCCAGTTTTTATCCAGTAACACAGAATTGAACTTTGCAGTAAAACGTGCAAAATCAAATTCTTTAGAAACTCCCACTTGCTGGTTATACATTCTCATTTTATCTGCTAAACTTCGAAACCCTAAAGTAAGCTCAGCCTCCCATGTCGGAATAAAAGTGTAATATGCAGCAATATTTGTCGCGAATTTGGGGAATACTTTACTTCCTAATGAAGCATTTACCAAACCATAAAGATTGCTGTTAAAAATATGGCTCCACTCTACTTGCCCCATCACTCCTTTTCCATTATCTCTCCCCGAATAGAAAAAGCGACCGGCATAACTATTCTTTCTCTCTATACGAACATACTCAACTCCTGATACAGAGGTAATGATATCAAGATCTGAAGGCCTATAGAGATGACAAAAAAATGCAACTTCATTTTTCTTCTTGATAAACTCCAAATATTTCATATGCCTTTGATAATCTTTCAATTCAACAAGAGAGGGTTGATAGAAGGATTGATAATAGGCTGCAGAATCTAACAAATGTTGTTTTTCAAACACAATGCCTTTCATATATTTTATATTTGAGTTATCAGCATCGTAAATAAGTGCGCTATTAAGAAGGGCTAGTCCTTCTTCGGTTTCATTTTCTTTAATTAGTAGCTGAGCTTTCTTAAAGCTCAGGTCACTATATGTTGCTATGGCTTCCTGATGATAAGGATATTGTTCTAAAAGAGGAATTAAAATAGATGATGCCAAATCATAATTACCTTCTAAAGTATAGGTTTCCGCTAATTTTAAATGATAAAAAAGATCTTCCGGATTATGTTCTACCCCATGTGCCAAATATTCTTTTATCTTTCGATTGTTTTTCATCTGATAGGAAACATTATACCCATAGCGTAGAGCTGTTTCACTTTTCGGGTAGACCTCCAGCCAATGGTCTATTAATTCTATTGCTTCGTTAAAACGATAGGCCTCAATTAGTGCTTTAGTGTATATAGTAGCTTGTTCATCATACCCTGCCAACCTCCATAATGCATTATTTTCCTCTCCCATAACTAACTGCAAGCCATATTCATATTCCCGAAGCGCTTCGGAGTAACTTTTCATACTCCCTAGCAAATCAGACTTTTTAAATCGCAAATCGGCTTCAGTGGGATCTAACTCTATCAGTCGGTCAATAACAAGCATAGCTTTATCCAGATTATTTAGCTCTATTAAACAACTATATTGGGAGACCAAAGACAACTTTAATAACTCCCTATCACCGTGTTCTTCTATAAATTCAAGAAAAGGCAATGCCTTTTCAAACATTTGATCAGCCATCAAATCTTTTGCTTCCTTGTAATAAAACACACAAGTCTGATACTTTACATCCTCATCATCCGGATAAAGCTCATTAATCCGGTAGGTAAGCTGCTTTACTTTCGAATGGTTCCCCATTCGCTCATACAAATACAGTTCTTTCAGTAATAAGTCTTTCGTATCTCCTCTTGAGCTTCTAGCTAATTGAATAGCTTCAATAGCATCGTCAAAAAGGCCTCTGGAAATCGCAGTAGTATAGACTTTATTGAAATGGGCTTGATCATTGGGATTTCTGGAAAATAGCATCTGATAATTGTAATAATGATCCGATTTTTCAGAATAACGGGCTGCTTCTTCCAAGTAATAATGGTATTCCTGTTGAAGAAGAGCAGGATTTCTGGATTTCGCAATCAACTCTTTCAACGAAGATAGAATCTCTTGAAACCTATTTAAATGAGCTAGAATGGAGTTTCTTTTTTTAATCACAGTTATATTATCCGGCATATCATAAACCGCTTTTTCGGCATACGTCAAGGCATTCTCATAATCTCCTGTTTGTAAATATCGATTTATCAAACCCATATAAACATCCTCGTTCTTAGGGTCTTCGGCTACTATATATAAGGCTAAATCTGCAACTTCATCAAGCGGAGCAGTATTTTTCTTACTTCTAAACTCGTCATACAAATAGTCCAGGAGATTATTCTTCAACACATCATCTTCCGGATAAATATGATGAATACGTTTTAGCAAACGATTAGACTCAACGATATTACCTTGTAGACGAAAAGCCTCTGCTTTCTTCAGCCATAACGTCTTGTCGTATGGCATAGACTCAAGGATTTCATTGATATATGCTATTGCACTTGAATAACGTTCTGTGGCCATTTCCACAGTAACTAAAGCCTGCTTAGCACTCAGATTCTTATGATTGTACTCAATGGACTTTTTAAGTTCGTAACGAGCTTTTTCGAAATCATTCTTTTCTATATAGTACCTGCCATTCAACTCTTTTAAGTCCGAATCTTTCGGATATTTATAAAGACCTGCATCAACTGTTTTCTTCCCTTCTTCCCATTTATTTTCACGGAACAGTTGTTTTGCTGCTTCAATATACTCATCTCTATTATCCGGATTAATCTCAAATTGAGCAAAAGCAGGTATTGCCAAAAAGAGTAAATAAAGATTTAGTATGAATAGTCTGTACATAATGTCTGATAATTAAATTTCTTCGTTTTGTTTAACTTGCACCCCTTGACGCTTCATCTCACCCCACTCAAAATTTTGTTTGAATAAGAAATCAACATATCCTTTTACATTAAAAAAGATGATGAAAGGATGATAGATGAGTAATTCCACTAATGAGCACAAAAATAGCACAACATACTCCCTGTATTTTTTATAAAGTTTGTTTATTACCATATCGTATATTACTGTTATTGCCGATACCATTATGAAAAAGAGAGAAACAAATAAAAGAAGGACATATGCTGTTTCAAAATTTACTTTATTAGTAAATAAAAAATAAATAGTCATTGCTATACCCGAGAATTCAACCAATGGAGCTAACAATTCAAAAACGAACAAATACGGTAACATTACTAAACCTTCTTTCCCATAATGGCGATTGAATAATAATTTTCGATGCACTATAAAGAACTGCAATAATCCCCGTCCCCATCGTGTTCTTTGCTTGTTTAACACAAAAAGATTAGGAGGTCCTTCTGTCCAACACCCTGTTACAGGTACGTGAGGAATTTTATAAGGCTTATTGAAGTTTTTCATATAAGTAATCATACGTATCAGCATATCCATATCTTCAGCATGCGATAATGAGTCGTAGCCACCGGCTGCAATAACTACCGATTTATCAAATAACCCAATACCACCTGATACATTTGGCATAAGTCCCATGGCCGACCACCCCATTTTACTCACCAAATAGGATCTGAGGTATTCTAATTCTTGGAATCGGGGAATAATCCCCCTGGGTGGTCTGACTCGGGTAATGACACCATCCTCATTGACTTCACAACTATTCACCATACGCATGGTTATACCCACGGCAATAACCTGTACAGAAGAATTAAGTACAGGTTCAATCATTTTTAATAATGCATTTCGAGATAAAATGCAATCCACATCTGTACAAACAAAATAATCATGCTTTGCCACATTAACTCCGGCATTACTCGCATCAGCTTTGGTTCCTCCATTCACTTTATTCACGACCGTTAAACTGTTGTACTGAGGATTTGTGGATTTATAAAGTCCTTTAAATGGCTTGCATTGCACCTTTTCTATATATACATAAGGAGTTTCGATTAACTGAAACTCATCAATAAGAAGATCTAAGGTTTTATCTGTGCTACCATCATTCACAATTACAACCTCAAAATTAGGGTAGTCTATTGTTAAAAGAGAGCGGACATTTGTAATTATTGTCTTCTCTTCATTATAAGCTGGTGCCACGATAGAAATACCTGGAGCATAAGGTGATTTTTTTAATATTTCATCTTCTTTCTTAGTGTACTGCCATTTGTATTTCCAAGCTTTAATCATACTCAATAAAAGAAGCACAGAGATGACTACAATAAAAGCTATACCATAAAAGAAGACTAGATATTGATAGAAATAAATTAGAGTTTTCATATTACTCTTTCTAATTAATGGATAAAAGTGGATTACTCACATGTTCAAAAAGTAAGAGAGACTCCTCTTCTTTTTCATACTTTCTTTGTAACGCATCAAAATACTCTCTCCCTTCTCTACCGTAATTAAAAATTGAGGACAACACTAATATTTTTCTCTCATTATCAACTGCATGTTTAAATGCTTCAATTAAGAAGGGAAGAGCTCGTTTGGTATTCAGTTTACTTACGGCATCAATTATAGCTTTTTGCACATGTTGATGTTGCATAGGATAAAGTTTTATTAATTCAGGTTCAATCTCTTTATACTGCATTCTACTTAATGCACTAATACAATGGTTTAGAAGTAAAGAGTCTGTTTTAGAATCTTTAATCAATTGAGTCAAAGTGGGAATATTATCTTTCTGATTAAAAAAAGCTATTTCATCAACTAAAAAGCACTGAAATTTCAAATCCTCAGAACGTAAGATTAAACTCGCTAAATTTGGTAAACTTCTTTTATTCGACTGCCTTTCTAAAATGTGATGAAGTTCTATTTTATCCCAATCATTTAAGTTTTCATCAAATCCTTCTTCTAAAAACTTGTATGGATTACTGTGTGTAAAATTGAGAAAACTTGAGCGAGATCTTTTTCTCAAAAAAACATTTCGATTATAAGTTAAATCCGTAAGTACAGCCCCCGACACTCTTATATTTAAGTTATCAAGCCTTAAAAGAGAGTTGCGTTTCTGCATAGCACTACCATGTTTAAGCTTCTTTTCCCAAAACTGACGGATTCGCAAGAAATCCAATAGTGTCATATTGTTCTCATAATTGACATATATATTTTCATTTTCCTTACATATTGAAGAAATCAATTTGGAAAATCGCTGCATGGTCACAGCACTCATTTTTTTCAATTTCTGAGGTAATAATTCATCGTAATCTTCCGGAAGTAGCATTTTTCTAGAAGTCAGAATCATTTCAAGCGTACTTTTGTATTTTCTTTCTATCTCTTCATCAATATTTTTAATTCGACTTTCTCTTCTTATACGCCTAATATATACATATGCACATATAAGGTATAAGGGAACAAAAACACTCAAAGAAACAATTGATACTCTTATAATAAAGGGCATTCCCAAAAAAGAGTAATAGATATAGTATAAATAATATTCTATTCCCATGTTTATTGTATTATTTTTTTTATAAATCGTATATAATTTGCTCGCGAATGAATTTATTCATAAAGAACCTACTATGATTAGAAAAGTACCACCCATATTTAACTTGGCTATTTACTTCTACACAGTTATTGAAGAGGTTCTTTTTACAAGTTGTAATAAAGAAAACAAGACTTTTACTAATATCTTTTTTCCTTTAGACAAACAGTTATCAGTATGAAATCATTTAAAATATTTCATAACACTAATTTATAGAAACTCCCACACATGCAGAGTTTCAATCTTACAAATTAAAAAGTCAAACTTACAAAAGTTAAAATTAAGATTGCTTTTCATCACTTTTAATTACAGTTTGTGTTAATTCCCTTCTTTATTGCGATATTTTGCCGGAGTAGTTCCTACATGTTTTTCAAACGCACGGCGGAAAGTTGAAAGCGAGTTAAACCCAGATTGCTCACTAACATTGGCTAGTTGACTCTCCGGATCGGACAATAACAGTTGACAGGCATATCGAATACGAAATCCATTAATATAATCGTAAAAAGTAGTATTAAGTCTATTGTTTAAGTACTCTGAAAGATAGGTTCTGTTAGTTCCTAGAGCAGTAGCTAATTCTTGCAAGGTCAACGAATGGTTTAACCAGGGATGATATTCATCAATATAGATTTGTAACTTTTGACCTAAAAGATCAATAGTCGTCTCAAGGGGGACATCATTATCAATTTCAGATTTAGTAAGTTCTTCAGTTTTGGGATATTTTCTTTCAAACAACTCGTCTGCACTAACTACAGTAATATGTTTTACCGAATAATGGTATATAAAAATCCACATAGAGATAACAAATAGATAATAAATAGGATAAATCCATTCATTTCCAAACCCAGCAACAAATGCCCATAGAATGTACCACAAAGAAAAAACATAAGTTATAACACGCACCCAACCTACTGTTTTATTGTCTATATTCGAAAATCGCTTCTTCAGGAAACGGTCATAATATCCAGCAATAAATACATTAAAAATGAATATTACCACAGCTACCAATAACGTATAAATCAGAGACAGTATAAAAACAAGTTTACTCTGCGTAAAAACATGAATAAGAGCAAAAAGCATAATAGGAAAGAGTAACAATAGTACTCTTCGCCAATTGATAAGATCGGGAATTATCACTTTGAGAAGATATGATCCAACTAGAGGCACAAGCAGAAGATCAGTTAACACCTTAAAATCTCCATACAAGTAACTCTGTTCCAAAGAATCAAACATCCGACCAAAAGCACCAAGAAGAAATACTAGCATAATAATAAGCATCCAAAAAAGATGGTTTAAAATCGCATTTTTTTTCCGCTTCGGATGAAGGCTCACACACATCACGACAAAAAGCATCAATTGTGCACCACGCATTAAATTAAGAATGTTTTCCGAAAGAAAGTCTAACGACTGATCCATAGATTACCTCTCCTATTATTTACTTATAATCTTATTATATTCTTTTTTCTACCTTAGATAATAAGTAAAACTACAAACAATCACTTAAAGACATCTGACATATTCGCAAAACATAAGGGCAAAATCGTAATCGATTATTATTATTATTAGGTCAAATCGTAATTACTTTATAAAATCGTAAATCAAAACAGCCCCAAATGAGCCAAATTGTAATTGTCATATAAAATCGTACAAATCAACATTCCACAATTTAAAACCCTATTTATGTATGGTTGTATCCGGAAAAATCTTTATTTTGGAGTATGATGGAAACAAGTATAATATTCAATATACTAGGTAGTTTGATTCCCACAATTTCTGCTTTATTATGGGCTGCTATAATGGCTTTGGCCTTAAAGGACAGTATGACACAGAAAGAGAAAGAAATCAAATATATTATATTTTGTTTGTTTACTGGGGAAGCACTAGGATGGATAGCTATCGTGGCCTATACCTATTGCCCAATAGCTTTTGTATATATGAATACAGTAGCCTATTTTTCTTATCTCATGAGGCATGTATTATTCTATCGATTCATTATCGCAATAACCGAAAAGCCAAAAGAGAAATTTTCGATCATGCATTATATCATCCCACTATTAATTTGTGGCACAATGGTTATATGGTCGTATGCTGTACCCATAGATATACGATTAAAACTCGTTGAGGGTCATGGAAGTATAGTTGCGGATTATTACTACTACTCTCAGATGTTTCTTTTCAAGCCATATATGAACTTCATTTATAGTGTGGTTTATCTATTGTTAATTATTATCCGTTTATGGCGCTATTATACCACTTATGGAAAAAGTCACGAAACAATAGGTCGACCAGCTCCTTGGATTACACTACTTTTGTCTTGCGCAGTGGCTTATTTTATTTTTGCTTTTTCAGCCCTCTTCGTCGCACGCAATCTTGTATTTTCTTCGTTAGCCACAATAATTTCTACCATAATACTGCTAATAGTCTATATGATACTTGGCTACAATATCATTCGCCGCAATTTTATGCTCTACATTCCTATTCCCGCCAGAGCCTCCATAGAAGAAGGGAAGAAAACCTATACTGATAAGATTCCTTTAGAAGAAAGATCGAGAACTAAACGCACATACAAAAGGCGCACAAAAATGACACATACTGCTGATGGAAAAATCATATACAAAAGATTAACACAAAAAAAGTTTGAAAACTATTTCCGAAAAAATAAACCTTGGCTTAATCCTCAGCTCAAAATAACCGATCTCCTAGAGCCATTAGAGACCAACCGAACCATACTTTCAAAATACATCAATCAAACCTATGGCATGAATTTCAATCGATACATCAATCGGTTACGTTTGGAGGAAGTAAAACGACTACGCCAACTACCCAATTATGCAGAGTTAAGTATAACTGAAGTAGCTTTTCAAGCAGGTTTTGCCAACCAGCGCAATTACAATAGGGCACTGATAGCAGAAGAAGCTTTAGAGAAGTCTATCACCAAACAAAGAAAACCGGAAGAATGAATACCCTAGATACATCAACATTAATAAGTGTTTTGGGATATGCAATCCCATTCATATCGGGCATACTATGTATGGTGGTTATTTTTATATTTTTAATTC
This sequence comes from uncultured Bacteroides sp., assembly GCA_964528875.1. Classification (GTDB taxonomy): domain Bacteria; phylum Bacteroidota; class Bacteroidia; order Bacteroidales; family Bacteroidaceae; genus Bacteroides_E. Next base: position 41,889 of record CAZGUI010000002.1, read on the forward strand.
AATATTACCATCAGTCCTTAGAACGCAAACTAGCTTTATTGTTAATTGCCGAACTAACAGTATGTGTGTTTTGCTGGGTAAGTATGATTTCTTATATTCTCTATCCCGATGTATATATTCGAATTCTACCCCTATTTTACCTCTGTATTCTTTATGCGCAAGTAACTACTTTTCATTTTGTGTTTACTCTGACACGGACAGGCAAGCGAGAAAAATTCAATACTATACACTACATAATACCACTTATTCTCTCATTAATCTCGCTCATATTAGTTTTACTAACACCCGAATCCGTCCGATTGGATGTTGTAAGAAATCGGGAGATATTTCCGGAAGGGTACAAAGTTTATGCTTTTGTTGCTACATCTATACCTAAAATGTTTTTGATTTATAGTCTGCTCTACTCAATACTGGGATTAAGACGTATTTTTAAATTCAAAAAAGCACTGGAGGACTATTCTGCCGATGAAGGAAACTCATCAGTCAGGTGGTTACAATTACTAATGTATGTTACACTAGCAAGCGTTCCTCTTTCTATGACTCCTATACTATTAGGGATGAATTTCTTTTTCACTTCAGCAATAACACTTCTTCCAAGTTTCATAATTGTGATGAAGGATATACTGTTAACCTACAACACGGTAGCCAATAATTATGTAATTATTGAGCCCCTAGAAGAAGAAAAAACTTGGAAAGAAACCGCAGAAAAAGGCAGCCGCCCTGATAAAAAGCACTTTGAGGCCTATATTCGCAAAGCAAAGCCTTACCTCAACGCACAATTACATATTAGTGATTTAGCGATTGAATTAAAAACTAATCGCACCTATCTTTCTGGATTCATTAATCAGGAATATGGCATGAATTTCAGTCGCTATATTAATCGTCTGCGTTTAAGAGAAGTGGAAAAATTACGAATAAACCCTGCCTGTGCAAATATGAATGGCATGGAACTAGTACAGAAAGCGGGGTTTACCAACTTTCAAGGATATCTAAGGGCTAAAAGGCAGCAAGATAAAGAAACAACACTAATCAATTAAAAGAAACACCCAAGATGGTCAACTTAAAGACATATTCAGAGATTGTGTTAGCATTACTTCCGGCTTATTCTGCACTAGCTTGTACCACTCTACTCTTCACCTCAAAAAGAGATAGTCTGACAGCAGAAGAGCTAAAAGTTAAGTCTGTCACAATTCGCTATATGATTGCATCTTTTCTTATGTGGGTCTTTATCTTCGTATACGGATATAGTCCAGAGATATTCATTTATATTGGTGCATTTGCTATCCTAACCTTCTTATTGATTCCTGTCTTATTTTTTCGAATCATTCGACTCTTAACTAAAATAGATGATAAAGAAAAATTTAGCCTCTTTCATTATCTAATACCAATATTGATAGCTGGTACTGTATGGATATGGTCATTCTTTGTGCCACTAGGCATACAGGTTGACATTATCCGAGGACTTGGCTCCATTATTCCTAAAGGATATGAAACTTATGCTCGTTTTTATCTTTCAGCCTCTTTATTTAGAGCTATTGTTAGCATAATATATAACACATTGACCATTCTTACATTGTATCGCTATTTCCAGAAAACATTCCTAACGGAAAAGACTGAAAGTAAACCTGCTAGTTGGATTATCTTATTGATTTCCGTCTCACTTATTCTATTAATCAATGCGTTTGTTGCCTACTTAGTCCCACATTTCCAAGCCTATACTTCTCCTTGGCTTATTCTTTCAGCATTTCTTATTATGATTCAACAGATTGTGCTAACCTCGCATATTATTCAACGTAAGTATATGCTTTATCTTATCAATATTCCATATACAGAAGTGAAGACTGCGGAACAGGGGGAGGGAAAGACTTTTCGTTTTCATCAAGGTAAAATTAATCGTAAAATATTAGAGACGTATTTTCGTTACAAAAAGCCCTACCTTAATAAGAACTGTAAAATAAGCGATTTGGTGGATGCCTTAGATGTAAATCGAACGGTTATATCTGCCTTTATCAATCAAACTTATGGTATTAACTTCAACCGTTATTTAAACCACTGGAGGCTAAAAGAACTTAAACGATTACAACAGCTACCTTCAAACAGAAATGAAAACTCACACACTCTATTACAAAAAGCAGGTTTTTCCAACAATAAACACTATCAACGCACAATCAAAGCAGAAGGTAAATCCACTAACTATAGTCAAAATAAACCCACACTATGATAAGCAAGGAATTAATTAACACATTGGGCTTTACTGCACCTATTATTAGTTCATTGGTCAGCATGGTTCTTGTATGGAAAGGAGTTCGAGAGACAAAGAATTCCTCTCAACGTAATCTACATTACCATATGATTGCTACATACCTCGTTGCTGCCCTATGTTGGTTTGGGCTTGTTTTATATATTGCTAATGAAAAGATATTTATTTATTACCATACACTGTTTCTACTCACACTAATGCTCGATCAAGTATTGATTTATAAATTTGTTTTTGACATAACAAGTAGTCTAAAATCAGAAAAGTTTTCTTGCTTACATTATATAATTCCACTGTTAATTGTAATTGTAGTAGGGATATTTACTCTAAAAACTCCATTTTTAGAACAATATATGGCTATCTATGGGGAGGTAAAAACAAACGGAGCAAAAACATTTAAGACAATTTATTCAATAACATATTTTACTTTTATTATTTATAATATTATGTATCCATTATTAGGTCTGTTGCACATAGGTAGGTACAGACGTGAGGTCGTGGATTATTCAGCCGATACACAACGTAGTTCAATGAATTGGCTCTATGTGATGCTCATATTAACCATTATTACTGTACCATTTCCTCTAAGTGGTTTATTGACAGGAACAAACGCATTTACCAGTCTATGGTTCACCCTATCAGGAGCACTACCCACTTTCGTAGTCTATCTAGTCATTTGCTACAACTTATTATCTAACAACTATGTAACCATCGAGCCTGACTCTCCAGAAGAATCAGTAAAGAAAAACAGTATAGATAAAAAGAAATTTGAGAGATATATGCGTGAAAAGAAACCTTACCTAAATCCCCAGTTACGCATAAACGACCTAGCTGCTGATATGCATACGAATCGCACTTACCTCTCAACCTTTATCAATCAAGAGTATGGTATGAACTTCAACCGTTTTATCAACATCTACCGATTGAATGAACTTGACGAGTTATTGAAATCAGCAGCCGCAAAGGAAAGAACTAATATGGAATTATTAATGATGGTCGGATTTAACTCTTATAATAGTTATATTCGAGTAAAAACCGCAGAAAATCGTTTAGGCATATTGAAAGAATTTGAGTAAGTACATCAATCGCACGATTATCTATTTCATTTCAATACTATTTATCGCTACTACTCAAATATTAGACAACTCAAATTGTATCGAAGCATACACTATTAAAGATAATATCTTCGTAAATTTTTAAGCACAAGAGATTTGCTTCACTCAATCAATTAGGGAGAACAAACAAGAGACCTACTAATACACCAATGCTTAAAGGTATAATTAAAAGCAACACAAAGAACCAGAGTAAGAGTAAAAATCTGTTCCAAAAAGGATAATTGGAGAACACTCGCATATACATATACAGGTAGATTATTGAGGATAAAAATAACTGTAAGTAAATTCCAGTACTTTGTTTTCTTATAAAATAAAGAATAGGAAGAGATAATATAAGCATGATAAGTCCCAGACCGGTAACATAAGTGTTTATTATTAAATGTTCTCCAAAATTATATTTACTTCTCCTAAAAACCAGAAAAGTAGCAAGAGATGTAAAAGGAAGTAAAGCAAGATTGATTATTCCATAATATTCTAACATCCAATGATTAATCTGATTATATTTATCCACTGACAATCCCTCTCCATCAGTTAGCCATGTACTGTTATAACTTATGGATATATCTAGAAAAATCGCAAGAAAGGCATAAATCGTAGCTGTTAATAATAAAAAATTAAAAGGTTTGAAATACTGTATACGCTTTCCTGCCAAATAATCTCTCAACATCTGTCCTGGATGGAGAAATAACTCTTTTGTAGTATACAAAAAGCCTTTATCTACTTGAAAAAGAACATAAACAAAGTCATACAACAAATCGACCATATTTATTCTCTTCGTTTGGGAGGATTGCCCGCAGTTTGAACAAAAGTTTCCTTTCAACGGGTTATTACAATTCTTACAGTTCTGATTCATAGGGATTCAAACAAGCATTATAATTCAAACAAAACTACAATAGTTTACTGATCTCAAAGGATAAAATTCATACAGCTATTTCAAAACTCCTTTATTACAGGTTAAATGAAGATACAGCTATCTAACATTTATCAGCTAACTTATACTAGATAAACAACCTAAAGCTTTCGCAACTTCAGTTCAATACAATTATCTCAGCAGCTTTTGATCGGATAAAGATAAAAGATTATTTGAATTGTTTTTTTACTTTTCTGTCTCTGTTGATTTAGGCTTGACTGGTAATAATTGGTATTTAATTAGTAATGTTAAGGTAGTGAAAATTAAATATGAACATTACATTGTTCATAGAAACCCATTAAAAATCACAATGGACGTAGGTTTATAGAATTAAAATCAACGTATAGCCAAAGTCAACAGTAATGCAACAAGTAGATAGGCTATATAACAAAAAGCTGTTATGCCAATAGAAATAATAAGCTGAAACCCTACTTTTTTCTCTTTTCTGAGAAATCCATAAATGGTGTTTGTTCCTAGAATACCCAATATAGCACCAATAACTCCTCCTACAAATATTAATAACAAAGGCAGTACTCCAAGTATGTATTCCAAAGTATTCAACTTTTCTTCTAGAAGCTGTTTTTTGCCTCTAAAAACAGCCGAAAAAGTAAAGTCAAGCCCTCTTTTGATTTCCATATATTCTTTTCCGGAATCGGTTTCAATCAGAAATTTCATCTTCAGCAGACCTTCTTTTTTCAGTTCAATACCATTTTGATATAACTTAGGATGACCAAATATACCATACACGAGTTTCATTTCGCTATTAAGTCCTTCTACCCTAAAGGGAATTTCTGTTTTACTAAACATAGTTATTTCAGTTACAATTAATCAGTAGTGTGTTATCTTTCTCAAAGATAAAATTTATATTAAAACTATATGCATTAAAACTAGTTCTTACAGCTAATAAGAAGTGAGTCATCAAGAACAGACTAATCTAACTAAGTCTTACTTCATCTCATATAGAATATTTCCCCTCTTTGCTCCCCTATAAAATAAAGAAGCTCCGAAGTTGTTGATTATAAACACTTTCGGAGCTTTCCTTGAGGTACCTGGCAAACTACTTAACATGCTGATAACATAGCAGTTAAGATTTATCCTTAGTTTTACATACAGTGCCTTAAATTAATGGGAAGTTCATAAATATATGAATCGTTTATATTCCAGAATAGCTTGATAGTGGATAATGCTCTTTAAATAAAGAAAAGAAAACAAATAACTGGAGCGAAATTTTGCTTTTGAGGCTATTTGCGTACCTTGTATCGAGAGATAAGTATTATCTTAGGGGAAATTAGTTTAAAGGATTTAGAGGCTTGTAAATAGGGGATAAAAAAGCTGAATTTGGGATTATGGTAAAGTTGAATAATTATAAATATAAATTTAGAGGAGGTATTGATTCTTTCGATAAAGAAGGAAAATCCCTCTTTGAGAGAGATATTGAAACTCTTGTAAATAATAGAATTTACCTTCCTACTAAGGATATGCTAAATGATCCTACTGAGGGATTTTATAACGACTCTTCTATTATTTCTTTTTTAGATATATTTAAAGAGTATTCTAATAATGTAAGACTTGCCTATAAAGGTCTTCGTGATAAATTCTCAAAAGTAGGAGTATATTCGTTGAGTAATAGAGTCGATAATGAATTATTGTGGGCTTATTATGGTAGTGGTCACTATGGCTTTGCTATTGAATATAACATTGATATACTTAAAGAGTCTATAAATCATAATAAATATTTTCAGTTTATATTTGATTTTGATGTTGATTACGTTGAAAATATTCCTAAAGCCGATTTATCTATTTTTAAAGGTAAGAGTACTAATGAAACCTTAAAAATATATCTTGGTTCTAAATCTTTATCTTGGGAACATGAAAAAGAATATCGCCTTATAGTTGACGATAATGGGTTATTTGATATTGATTATAGAGCTGTTAAAGGTATTTATTTTGGATACAGAATGGAAGATACTGAAATCGATTATATAATGAATAAATTAAAGGGACGAGCTTTAAAGTATTATAAAATGAATCTAATCGAAGAGTCTTATAAATTTCAACCCGAAAAAATAGAAGACAGGTATCTTGATTCTCCTAAATACATTGTAAATAATCTTTCTTATAATGTTGAAGATTTACTTATTACAGAAGAGTTTTTAGGAAAAGAAGCTTACGTATATAAGGATAAATTAATCGAAGCTATTGAAATTGTAAAATATGAGCCTTTGATAACTAAAATATATATTGCTACTATTAGTATGGAGCATGGAAGTCCTGAATTTAGAATATTTGCCTATACTAAATCTGGTATCCCTCCGACTAAATCTTTTTTCTTTAAGTTAGATACTAATAATGAGCTTGTAAAAATTGATAATAATTGAAAAAATACCATAAGAATGACTCATAATGAAAAATTAGATGCTATTTTGCTTGGACTACTATCCCGTGTTAGAACGAGAATAGAAAAAAAAGGTATAGATGATGAAAGATTAACTTTGGATTTTATCTGTAAAGCTCTTTTTGAGAATAAAGGGCATGAGGATTGGGAAACTGAATTTTTAAAAAGAAGATTACTTTCTGATGGTATGATAGAGTTTAATCTCTATGAAAATAGAGAATTGCCCGATATAACGGATTTGGGAATTAAGTTTATTCAGGATGGCGGTTATAAGAATGAAGGATTTAATAAAAACTTGGAGAGAGAACTTCGTTTGGAAAATTTGAAAAGTGCTAAAAGAAGTAAAATAGCCCTTGTTGTTTCGGTTATCTCCGTATTATTATCTGCTATTTATACTATTATTGCAATATTCTAATAAGATTGACTTATCCGCCCCTATAAGCTCCTAACTCGTAAATAATAAACGTTTTAAGAGCTTGCTTTGAGGTTCCTGGCGAACTACTTATCTGTCTGTATATTAGATGATTGACGCTTAAAAGTTGTTTTAGAAGAGGTTATAAAACAATAGAATATTTAGTAAAACACTAGACTTTGTTTAGGTCTTACTTTTGCGCCCCCTATTGCGCCCCTATAACTTGTTGTATTTCCTGATTTATATTATATGCTTGAAAATGCAAATGGATATTGATTAAAGAATCGATAGGCTCTAATAGGAATATAAGAATACTTTAACTATGTTTGGAATACAAAATACTTTACTATGATTCATGCATTATTACATAATAAATTAAAAGATTCTTTTAGTGATCCACACTTTAAACCCTCAGAAGACAGTCTCACTTCATCCATCATTGGTTTACTTAGTTATTTGCCTGATAATATATTCTGGAAATTGCTAAAAAACAGCTGTGGCATACAGTCTTCTCTACCCGAAGATATTGGAGAAATATTATCTATTAACTTTTGGGATAAATTGATGGCAGATGGAGTACATAACTCGACTTATGTAGAGCCTGATGTTTGGATAGAATGTCGCGATTGTGATATAATTATTGAGGCTAAGAAATATGATTCATGGGGGCAAGAGATGGATCAATGGAAAAAGGAAATTCTATCTTATAGTAAAACTTTTGAGGATAATAAGCACTTAATATTTATAGCCTTGGGAGGAAATGTCTCTTTACAAGATTATATATTAGATATTGATGGAAATACCTATACTATTTATACATCTAGCTGGTATAATCTATTGAACGAAGTTGATAAATATCTAACCTATCTATTATCCGATTCTATATCTAGAGAGGAAAGAGGCTATATTCGATTGTTAAATGATCTTATAACTATATTTGCTAAACATGGCTATCTTAAAACAGAATGGTTAGATAGCATGGAGCATATCAAGATTAACCGAAATAGCACTAGTTCTATTTCTGAGTTTTGGGAATTTGACAATAAGATATTATTGCAAGATTTTTATAAGCCTTACAAACATATAACTACTAATAATATATCTGATATATGGAAAATAAACTAAAAGAATTCAATGATGCTTTGTGTGATGTACGTAAAGCTCATAGGCTAATCTATTCATATCAGCAACGAATGTTGGATTTAGCGTACTTCATTAAAACAAAACTAGATTTTCCGGATTTTCAAGCAAAAAAAGGATTTTCAGAAGATATTTCGAAGAATCGAAGGAGTAAATACCTGAGAATATGGAATGATATGTGGGCATGGGATTTTATTTACTCTTATATGTTTGAATATTATTTAGGAGAAATAGAATTAGATAATGGCGATAGCTGTGCATTAAGTATAATACAATATTCTGACACTGGATATTTTGATGCGGATGGAGAGAGTAGAACAGATATAAATTCATTTGCCGAGGAGGAGGAATCTGCAAGTAAACTACTTTTTATTTTAGAAGTAAAACCCAGAAAAAAAAAGTGGATATGGGATATAGACGAAATATCATTAGATAAAGAATACGGCTCGTCAAAACATGTAAAAGATTTATTGATATCAGATAAAGGAAATATGCAAGTACTATACTCATTTACACTTAACCGCTTTTTAAATGAGAAAACATCGTTGAACGCATTGCATGAGTTTGTAGATTATTGTAAGAATAATGATGTAGTTGAATTAAGTATTATCTAACGTACTTGAAATAGAACTCTTTTATAAGAAATACATATAAAAAAGTACTAAATAATAGATTTTTAAATATTCTAGCTATTCTCTTTCCCCTTTGATGCATCTCAAGTAGCTTAGTGTATGAAAGCTACACACTAATCGTAAAATGGTGGACTGTTCTAATTTAAAAATGTATTCGAACAGATAAACTCGTAAAACACAATGGTAAATATCCTATCTACCTTCGTATTCGGGTTGGATATAAAAAATGAATCTCCTTTAGTATCCTTTTTTATTCCCGACTTAAGTTATATCATTGATTTATAAGTATCTTAAATAAATATCAGTCTATGTACCCTACTGATGAGATAGAAATTATTACTACAAACTATGCTCTTTTTGTTAATGAGTATGGAATTCAATTCAAAGAAGCTTGTAATTAAATTAGATGTAATTTTCTATTCTTTCCCCTCTTTGCTCCCCTATAAAATAAAGAAGCTCCGAAGTTGTTGATTATAAACACTTTCGGAGCTTTCCTTGAGGTACCTGGCAGATTCGAACTGCCGTCGACGGTTTTGCAGACCGCTACCTAGCCACTCGGTCAAGGTACCATTCTGTTGCGATTGCGACTGCAAAGATAAAACAGTTTTTTTATAAAACCAATCTTTACTCGCTCTTTTTACTCTTTTTATCCACTTCGTTGTCGCATTGCATCTGGTTTTGCTTGAATTGATCTTTCAAGTTACAACCTGACGCACAACTATCGCATGGACTTTTTCCTTGTTTTGTTTTCTTTACAAAAGAAAAGATATGAGAAAGAATCCATCCGGCACAACCTAAAACGACTAGATATACTATAATTTCTTGTGTTGACATATTCATTTCTATATAAAGAGTAATCCTATTCTATAAAACACAAAGGAGACTATCCAAGCTAGGCCTGTGGTATAAAGTGCTGTAAACAATGCCCATTTCCACCCTCCTGCTTCCTGTTTAATGGCTACTAAAACAGCCACACAGGGCAAATAAATTAAGGTGAACACCATGTAACAAAATGCAACCAATGGAGTTACTCCATTTTCTGCCAACTTATTTCCTATGTTTGTACTCTCTCCATCATCTGCATAGAGTACTCCTAATGTACTTACAACTAATTCTTTTGCTCCTAATCCGGACAACAAACCTACTCCCAGCTTCCAATCAAAACCTAAAGGTTCTATTACAGGCTCTATAGCTTTTCCTATTTTACCAATGTATGAATTTTCTTGTTGCTCTTGAGAAGATTCATATTGTTCTCCATTTGGATAATAACCTAAGAACCAAATAAAAATTGAAGCGATTAGAATAATACCTCCCATCTTCTTTAGGTATATCAAACCTCTTTCCCAAGTATGTCGAAAAATTGATTTTGATGTAGGTATACGATAAGGGGGTAACTCCATTACAAAGGGTGTGTTATCTCCTTTCTTTAATACTTTACTAAATATCTTGGCCATACCTACAGCCAAAAGTATTCCTAAAGCATAAATCGTCAACAACATTACTCCTGCATGATTCGGGAAAAAAGTACCGATTAGAACCAAATAGATCGGTAGCCGAGCACTACACGACATCAGCGGGTTTACAAGCATCGTAATTAAACGAGTTTTTCGACTCTCTATAGTGCGTGTGGCCATAATTGCAGGAACATTACATCCAAAGCCCATTAATAGAGGAATAAACGATTTTCCATGTAAACCCATTTTATGCATCACTTTGTCCATAATGAAAGCCGCCCGAGCCATATACCCCGAATCTTCCATCAAAGAAATAAAGAAATAAAGAATTAAAATGTTAGGTAAAAAAACAATAACCCCTCCTACTCCACTAATCACACCATCTACTAGGAGTTCTTTCAGCGGTCCATCGGACATATTTCCTCGGATAAACTCTCCCAATTGATCAACTAACCATTCTATTCCCATCATTGGATATTCACCAATGATAAAAGTCCCCATAAAAGTGATGTACATAAATAAAAAGAAAATGGGAAACCCCCAGAACTTATGGGTAACAATGGAGTCTATTAGCTTTGTAGTCTGACGTTGATCGGTATGATTTTCCTTATAGGTTTGACGTAAGGCTCCATCAATAAAGGCATATTTAGCATCGGTCATCACAGACTCGGCATTCTCCTTGTAGTGTGTTGAAATTTTCTTAATCATCTCTTGTTGACGCTTGAAAATCTCCTCGCTATTAGGCAAATCTGCTACTACCTTCTCCACCTCTTTATCACTTTCCAAAAGCTTAATCGCCAAGAATCGAAAACAATAAGAGGACTGCATCTCTTTATTTTTGGACAACTCGTCCTTTAGGTAATCAATTGCTTTTTCTAAATAGTGGCCGTGATTAATATGGATATGTCTAAAAACCTTTGAAGCCTCGGCTGAACCCGTTGAAGTATAATCTTCTACGTGCTTACCATGCTTTGCCTCATCCACGTGTTCATGATGCCATTCTTGAATCTCTTTCAGAATTTGAGGATCAATATTCCCTTCTTTATCTAAAAAATCGGCCCCCTCATACATATTTATGATTACGTGAAAAAGATCATCAATTCCCTTATTTTTTGTAGAAACAGTAGGAATCATGGGTACGCCTAGCATCTTACTCAACGTAATATGATCTAGCTCATTCTTACTTTGTTCCAATTCATCGTACATATTTAAGGCAATGACCATACGTACGTTCATATCAATGAGTTGCGTGGTTAAATATAAGTTACGCTCCAAATTAGTAGAATCGACTACATTAATTAAAATATCCGGTGTTTCTTCTACAATATGCTTGCGAACGAAAACTTCTTCAGGCGTATAGGCAGTTAAAGAATAAGTACCGGGTAAATCAACAATACGGAAACGATAACCTTCAAAATCAAAAAAACCTTCCTTTGAATCAACCGTTACTCCACCATAATTACCTACTTTTTCGTGAGCTCCTGAAGCTATATTAAATAAGGTGGTTTTCCCACAATTTGGATTACCAACTAAAGCAACATTTATGGTTTTACGTTTATCCATTGCAATATGACGCAACTCATCTTCAGGCACTTCAACATTTTCATAAAGCTCTTCATAAGCCTTGGTTTGGTCTATTAAAAGCTCACGAGCTTCTTTTTCACCAACCACCTCAATCATCTTAGCCTCTTCTCTTCTTAGCGAAATATCATAGCCCATGACCCTGTATTTGATAGGGTCTTTCAGTGGAGCATTCAGAATAACTTCCACTGTTTTCCCTTTAATAAAGCCCATCTCTACAATACGTTTTCTAAACCCACCGTGACCTAGGACTTTAACTATGACACCACGCTCTCCTGTCTGCAAATCTGATAATCGCATATCTTTCTTACCTAATTAACTCAATACTCCTAATTTAAAACTATTGGACTACAAAGTTAATTTTTTACTTTTAGGTCAACAAATTATTTAGAATCTATTTAAATAAGGAAGCTATAAAAGTTTTCTAAAAATGCTAAATAATAACCAAAAGAACAATTATCTTTGTTATATGAGGATTATTGATAAAGTAAAACAATACATTCAAAAAGAAGAGTTAATTACTTCTCCACACGATATTATTCTAGTGGGTTTAAGTGGAGGTGCCGATTCAGTAGCCTTACTCCGTATACTCTTGGAACTAGGATATCAATGCATAGCAGCACACTGTAATTTTTGGCTTAGAGATAACGAGTCGCTTCGAGATGAGAAATTCGTCACTCAGTTGTGTCAAACACTTGAGGTGCCCCTCTATAAAATAGAGTTTGATACCCATTCTTATGCTAAGCAAAAGGCAATATCCATTGAAATGGCAGCCCGAGAGTTAAGATACAATTGGTTCTATGAATTAAAAATAGAAATTCAAGCTTCATACATTGCGGTAGCTCATCACATAGACGATAATATTGAGACTTTATTACTCAACTTAATTCGAGGGACAGGAATTAAAGGTTTAACAGGGATTCCTCCCAAAAACCAAGAGATCATCCGTCCTTTACTTGGAATCTACAGGCAAGAAATTACTGACTACCTCAATGCGTTGCATCAAGATTACGTAATTGATAGCACGAATCTAGAAGCAGAATATACACGTAATAAAATCAGATTGAATATACTCCCTCTGTTTGAAGAGATTAACCCTTCGGTAAAAAACACCCTCAATGAAACCATCTATCGCCTAAGGGAGACCGAACAGATCTACTTGGATTCCGTTAATAAGGGTATACAACGCGTATATTCAGAGGGGAGAATAGCTATTGACAAAATTAGGCAAGAACCCTCTCCTTCTACGCTTCTGTATGAAATTTTATATCCATTGGGTTTTACGCCTCAACAAATTGAATCCATCCATCAATCACTTTCTAAGCAATCGGGCAAACAGTTCTTTAGTGAAAATTGGAAAGTTCTAAAAGATAGAAACTTTCTTTTTATTGAGAAAAATGAACAAAACACCTTAACCCCCAAGTTGGAATTTCAAGAATTCCCATTCAATACCGAATTTGTTATCCCTAGAAGTAAATATGTTGCTTGTTTAGATAAGGATAAATTAAAAAAGCCATTAACCATAAGAAAATGGCAGGTTGGTGATTTCTTTATTCCCTTTGGAATGAAAGGACGTAAAAAATTGAGTGATTATCTAACCGACAATAAGTTTTCTTTATTTGAAAAAGAAAATGTGTGGGTTTTATGTAGTGGTGAAGACATTGCTTGGGTCATTAATGAACGAATTGATCAACGTTTTTGCATTGACCAAACCACCAAAAATATTGTTATTATTCGAGAGAAAAAATAACCCGTTTATACGCATTCTAGAAGGGTCTAGGACCGAACCCCCATCGGTCTAGGACTGAACCCTTGTCGGTCTAGGACCGAAGGGCCCTCGGTCCTAGACCGACTAATTTCAGAAAATACTCTCTCTACTTTTCTTCTAAAAAACAACTGATTTTTTAATGCTAAACAAGATAAAAAAGACCATTTTTAGATAAAATCACTCCGGATGACTCATATAAAATGCACGGATTTTAAAATTGTGTGCATTCCACTTAAACAAAAAGCTCAATAAAACACAAACAACTAATAATCAAATAGTTACACACAACCAAACGAAGCAAAAAAGTAAATAAAACATACAAATAAACCCCGTTTTCACTCTTTAGGAATAATTTATTGGAAGTATATTTTTTGGCAGTATTGAAAAATGATATAAATTTGCACCATGAATGAGGTGTAACATATCGTAAATCTGCGAGTGAACATAACAGGGAACCAGGTGTAAATCCTGGGCAGACCCGCTGCTGTGAATTTCATAATAAATTCTGAAAAACTCAACCACTGTTCAGAGAAATCCGAATGGGAAGGTGCATCAGAAAGAAATGAGCCAGAAGACCTACCTCAATCATAAAAGGTTTGGGCTTTCGGGGAAATAAAGCAACGACCAAGACTTTTAGTTAGCTCAATATTGAGCGATAATGTCTTGTGCCTTCCTCTCCGAAACCTAAGTATAAACCAAAAAAGATTAGGATGAAAAAATCATTTAGTAAGTTTATAACTCGTCAAGAGTTATTGAACAAACAGTGGAGTGAAGAGTATAAACAGAAACAACACAAAAGGGGAAAATTAACCGCAAGAGAGCGTATCCTTTTTCTGTTTGATGAAGGAACTTTTGAAGAAACAGATTCCTTTATGCCCTCAGCTCCCACCTCTTTTGGAAAACAAAAAACAGTTGTTGGAGATGGGGTAATTACTGGCTATGGAGAAGTTAACGGAAAATTAGTTTACGCTTATGCACAAGACTTTAATGCCTTAGGAGGCTCTCTAGGTTCAGTACATGCTTCAAAAATTGTAAAAGTACAGGAAATGGCTCTTAAAACAGGGTCACCTATCATTGCCCTCATCGATTCCGGTGGAGCACGTATACAAGAAGGAATTAGTAGTTTAGATGGTTATGCCAAGATATTTAGAAACAACGTAATGTCATCGGGGGTCATCCCGCAAATATCTGTCATTATGGGGCCGGCTGCTGGAGGAGCTGTTTATTCTCCGGCTTTAACCGATTTTATTTTTATGACTGCCGATACAAGCTATATGTTTGTTACCGGTCCTAATGTTATTAAAGAGGTATTGAATGAAAGTGTAACCCCTGAAGCTTTAGGTGGTGCAGTAACACATACTACACAAACCGGTGTAGCCGATTTCATTTTTAATGATGACGAAAACACACTACTAGGAGTGAAAAGACTTCTATCCTATTTACCTTCAAACAATTTAGATTCTGTACCTTCTGTACCTTCAACAGATGCACCAAACAGAATTGAAAAACGATTACGAGATATTGTTCCCGATGATGCCGATAAGCCATATAATGTAAAAGAGGTTATTGAGCTTATTGTTGATAATGGTGAATACTTTGAAGTAGCTACGAACCACGCACAAAACATAGTGACTGCTTTTGCTCGTCTGGATGGACAATCGGTTGGAATCATAGCAAACCAACCTCAGGTCATGGCAGGAACATTAGATATTGATTCTTCTGTTAAGGCGGCTCGGTTCATTAACAACTGTAATGCTTATAATATTCCAATTATTACTTTGGAAGATGTACCCGGATTCTTACCCGGTACCGATCAAGAGCACAGTGGTATTATTCGCCATGGAGCTAAACTCCTTTATGCATACACCTATGCAACAGTTCCTAAAATAACCATTATTCTACGTAAAGCCTATGGTGGCGCATACATTGTAATGAATAGTAAAGGAATTGGTGGTGATTTCTCTTTTGCCTGGCCAACGGCAGAAATTGCGGTTATGGGTGCTAAGGGTGCAATTGCCATTCTCTATAAAAAAGAATTGGCAGCAGCAGAGAACCCAGATTTACTGAAACAAGAACTAACAGAAAAATATACTGAAGAAGTAGTGAATCCCTACATAGCCGATGATAAAGGATATATTGATGAGGTCATTGATCCGGCTGTTACACGCTACAAAATCATTAGAGCACTTAAGGCTCTGCAGCGCAAAACAGATTACCGACCCAATAGAAAACACGGGAATATCCCTTTATAAACTTAGAAGTTATGAAAACAAAAAATATTCAATCCCTTTTAATTGCCAATCGTGGCGAAATAGCCATTCGTATAGCTAGAACAGCTAAACAAATGGGTATTAAAACGTTCGGTATATACACCAGTAAAGAACCAAATGCTCTTTACCTAAAAACGATGGACGAAGTGGTCGATTTCCCTACACGCGAAAAGAATGATATCCCTGAGTTTCTAGACATTGAAAATCTGGTAAAACTAGCAGTAGATCACCAGATTGATGCTATTCATCCGGGGTATGGCTATCTATCGGAAAATGCAACTTTCGCTAAACGATGCGAAGAGGAAAACATTCTTTTTGTTGGTCCCTCCTGGCAGGTTATTCAAAACATGGGTAATAAGTTGATTGCTAAAGAAATTGCAAAAAAAGCGAATGTTCCTATGCTTACCGGAAGCAGTCAATCCATACAAAATGTAGAAGAAGCAAAGGTTATAGCAGATTCAATCGGCTTTCCCATAATTATAAAAGCTTCTGCCGGTGGTGGAGGTAGAGGAATGCGTGTGGTATTCCAAAAAGAAGAACTGGAAGCAGCTTATAAAGCAGCTACTAATGAAGCATTAACTGCATTCAATGACGATTCTGTATTTATTGAAAAATATGTTGAAAACCCTCGTCACATTGAAGTACAGATAGTAGCCGATCAACAGGGTAATGTAATTCATTTAGGTGAAAGAGAATGTTCCATTCAACGAAAACAACAGAAGCTTATTGAAGAAGCTCCTTCTTCGGCTTTAAGTCCTAAAAAAAGAGAAGAAATAACTGCAGCCGCTGTACGTTTAGCTCAAGAAGCTAATTATTCCAGTCTGGGTACGGTAGAGTTTCTTTTGGATCATAAGGGCGATTTTTATTTTATGGAGATGAATACTCGTATTCAGGTGGAACATCCTATTACAGAAGAAATCACCAAACTTGACTTGGTTGAACTTCAATTAAATATTGCAAACAACAAAGCACTTCCTATCACTCAAGAACAGGTGCAACTTCAAGGATGGGCTATTGAGTGTAGAATCAATGCCGAAGATATACAAAATAACTTCTCACCTTCAACAGGTGTAATAAAGGCAATGACTTACCCTGAAGGCAAACATATTCGTATTGAATCAGGAATTAAGGTGGGCTCTGAAATTACGACTTTCTATGACTCCATGATAATGAAACTGATTGTGCATGGAAAGAATAGAAAAGATGCGATAAAGAAAATGTTGGAAGCATTAAATAAGCTCTATATTAAAGGTGTAAAGACTACCATTCCTTTTCATAAAGCTGTGCTTAATCACAATGACTTCATCGATGGAGATTTCAATACTTCATTTGTTCAAGAGCATACTGACGAACTGGATTTTGTAGATGACAATGAAGACTTTGCCGGCGCAATATATGTTTTGTCTCATTATTACAATGCATATTATAAAGCTCCACAAATGAACCCTTCAATCGATTATTGGTCTCTTAATAACAAACTTAAATAAGGACACTCTTTATGGAACCCAAGAAATTTATTGCATTGGACAAAAGCAATATGCAAGAGTATTGCTTTGAAGTTGATAAAGAGGGGCAAATAACCCTTAACGGCCATAAATGTGAAGTTGAATTTACTGAAGACGATTCAGGACTTACTTTTATCCATTTAGGAAATACTAAATATGTAGTTGAGATTGTTTCAAACGAACAAAACAACTATGAGTTGCTTATCAATGGGAACAGTTATGTTTTCTCTCTTGAAACCCCGTTTTCTCTTGAAAAACTAAAGAAGAAAATTGAAGAAGAAAAGCTTTCTACTACTTACCTCATTAAAGCTCCTATGCCGGGAACTATACTCGATGTGAATGTAGAAGAGAATCAATCAATTCTTACCGGAGAAACCATTCTTATTTTAGAAGCTATGAAAATGGAAAATACTATTGCTTCTGAATTTGGTGGTACAGTAACTAAAGTATTCGTTAATAAAGGAGATATTATTGCTAAAAATGCTCCTTTAGTGGAAATTGAAAAAAACAGCTAAGATTAAACCTCTCTACAAAAAAGAACGAGGCTCAATATTAAATTGTATTGAGCCTCGTTCTTTATATTCCTTTTGGTGTCTGTATGCTACATCTACTCTGTTTTTTCATCATAAACTAAACGCACATTGTCTACCCAGAGTGTATTACCCGGTGAGCCAATATAAGCACCACCATGGCTGGAAGCAAACTGAAGGACTAAATGAGTAGGCGCCTCATCTTCGTCAGCCCATTCTTTTTCTTGAATCACTACAGTTTCTCCTTTACTATTCTTTGTGTAACGTATCGTTTCTTGTAACCCCATCATACTCTCCAAATAAATAGGCGATTGAGTTATATCTCCATATAATATATTGTGAGTGGTATCATTAACCCAACTTTCTGTTGATCCATAATACACTTCAACCATTGTCCCTACACGTTTTGCAAAAACATTGCCTTTTTCATCTTCCCATCTTTTCTGTAATAAAAGTAAAACTATGGGGCGATCTTTTCCTTCTATATCGACAATACGACTAAATCCAGTGGCACGTATCCTATTGGGACGCTCAGCCAATTTTGTTTTATAGTCATACCTTAGTGCAGCAGGACGTTTTGTGAAAGGAATACCCATATCCAAATACTGATCCGGATTTTTAGTTCCGGTAATGGGTTCATTCATCTTTCCAATATACATCGATCCTGCAGCCAAAACGGTAATATCTAATAAGCCTAAAACTTTAACACTCTCCATACGGGTTTCCAGACGGGCACAATAGCCATCCCCTCTTTTCTCGGGAAAAACGGAAACATTGGTCTTGGTAACTCCCATAACACGAGCCATTACATTCGATGTAGCCCAAGGCGAACCACCTTTATTTTCATAGGCTTCATTTCCTACTATTTTTTCAGTAGGTCCAATGGCATATACCAGCTTGGTTTTACCACCTATTACTCCCGATTCTTTGATTTCGCGTGTTATCCATTGATTCATATCACCGAATGGAATCATCTCCACTTTAGGTTGAGCCTTTACTCCAATGCATAGAGCAAATACCAGACTTAATCCTATTAATCGATTGAATCTTATATGAGTCATTTTATTCATCTTTTTATAATTTATAATCCCACTGATCTAAAGCAAAACTCCAATGTTTTTGAACCAGTTCTACTGTACGATCATTGTACTTATATACATTCTTTTTATATCCTTTCTTCTTATTCAAGTATTTGCTTATAGCCTCTTCAGCCTCATCATAACCCGGGATATCCAGAGATTCGTAAATCTCTTTTGTTATAGCCATTGGGTTTTGCTCAAAATCCTCAAACTTCATTTCATACAGATTTCCCTCGGGTATCAACGCTTTTTCTTTTTCATATGTTTGATAAAGCTGAGTATAAATAGACAGTATATTCTCCTCTAGCTCTTCATTGGATATGTTTTGAAGTTTTAATGGTTGAATGGTATTCGTAAAGAAACTACGAGTAGATTCAAAGACTGTATAAGGATTACGCATTAAATAGATGAACTTAGCATTAGGAAACATCTCCAATAACTCTTTAACACGTCCTGTATGGGGTGGATTCTTACTCAGGAATTGTGTCCCTTTAGTATTCCACAATGATATTTTTATCAGCTTAAGAAAAACATCTTTAAACTCTTGCAGCTCCTCCGACTTGATGTCCTCAAAGGTAAGAAAACGGCTGGCATACTCTTTTTGATATTTGGGCAAAAACCAAAAATTATAATACGTATACGCCATCATATTACTCAAGGCAAATTCCTCTTCTTGAGGTAAGTCTACTGCCAACTCCATATTGTCTGTTGGACGCTTATCAGGCATTAACCAACTCATTGTCTTTTTAAAGAAAGGTTGTCCCCAGAGCATTAAATGAGGAAATACAGTTTGGTAGGTGGTATTATACCCAAAGTGTGAGTCACAAGACAATACATTATGAACAAAGGTCGTTCCACTTCTCCAATGACCTAGAATAAAAACAGGGTCATGTTCAAGAGCCACATCTTTTAAGCGCTTATTGTATCTTCTGTTTTGTATACCCGATAAAGGAGAAAGAATATTGCAAACCAATTTGGTTAATCTGTATTTTCCTTTATAACCCGAATCAATCTGTCTATCCTTAACTATTTCATTAAAAGTCTTTCTGTTAGCTCCAACCAATGTATTGATGGGCAGCTTATCGAATTCTATTAATCCCATATTATTAATCTACTAGTCTAACGGCCAGCCCTTGACGACTTAGCTCTTGTACTACTTGTTTTAACAGCTCTTTATCAGCCTCAGAAGCACCTAGTTTTGATAAACTTATTTCCGGTGTTCCATCCGATTCAAAATCTTTTGCCTCTACTTCATTTAGAATCATCCCTACAGCACTGGTATTGTTGGTTATAGGATCAATTAAAATAAAAGCACCTGTAGCTCTGTTCTTTAAATAAGGATCAAAAAACAACTCTTTGGCAGAAGAGAATACTACACGTCCAATCTCATTCAGTGATAAATGATCGACTTCAGAACGTTCCATCGTATTCACATCAATCTGATATTTTATAGTATCTATGTTGGCACGACTTATATTCGTAGTTTGCTTAATGAAAAACTGTTTGGAAGCATCCATTGGTTCTTCATCCATCCATACCAACATCGCTTCAAAGTTACGACTAACCGTAGGCAGGTTGTCCGGATGAACCAACATCTCTCCTCTTGATACATCAATTTCATCTTCTAAAGTTACTGTTACCGATTGTGGAGAGAAGGCATAATCCAATTCTCCATCGTAAGTAACAATACTCTTTATTTTCGATTTTACGCCCGATGGTAATGCCACCACTTCATCTCCTTTACGTATTACTCCGGAAGCTACTCTTCCTGAGAATCCACGGAAATCCAGATTAGGACGAAGGACATACTGAACAGGGAAACGGAAATCTTCTAAATCCAAGTTTTTATCAATTTCTACATTTTCAATAAAACTCAGTAAGGAATCTCCTTTGTACCAAGGAGTTCTATCCGATTTATCCACCACATTATCACCATCTAAAGCAGATAGAGGAATGCAATAAGTATTCTTCACTCCCAAAGGTTCAACAAAACGTGAATACTCCTCTACAATTTCATTGAAACGATCTTCAGAGAAATCAACTAAGTCCATTTTGTTAACAGCAAGAACTACCTGCTTAATCCCTAACAAAGAAACCAAGAAAGTATGACGTCTAGTTTGCGTAATCACCCCATTGCGAGCATCCACCAAGATAATAGCTAAATCGGCAGTAGATCCACCCGTAATCATATTACGAGTATATTGTTCGTGCCCTGGGGTATCCGCAATAATAAACTTACGTTTGTTTGTGGAGAAGTAACGATAAGCCACATCAATGGTAATACCTTGTTCCCTTTCAGCCTTTAATCCATCTAAAAGCAAAGCATAATCCACGTGATCTCCTGCATTACCTACTCGTTTACTATCTCGCTCTAATGCAGCTAACTGATCTTCATATATCTTTTTACTATCGAATAACAAACGCCCAATTAATGTGGATTTTCCATCATCAACCGATCCTGCTGTTAAGAAGCGAAGTAAATCTTTTTGCTCATCTTTATTTAGAAAAGCCTCTATATCTAATTTATTCTCTACCATAGTTCTAACTTAAAAATAGCCCTCTCTTTTTTTCTGCTCCATACTTGCATCCTGATCGAAATCAATGACACGTGTTGTTCTTTCACTCTTAGTGGTAATCATCATCTCTTCAACAATTTTTTCAATTGTATCTGCTTCACTCTCCACGGCACCCGTTAAAGGCCAACAACCTAACGTACGGAAACGAACATTTCTCATCTCTATTTTATCCTTATATTGCTCTGGTAATCGATCATCATC
This sequence comes from uncultured Bacteroides sp., assembly GCA_964528875.1. Lineage (GTDB taxonomy): Bacteria > Bacteroidota > Bacteroidia > Bacteroidales > Bacteroidaceae > Bacteroides_E. Next base: position 63,714 of record CAZGUI010000002.1, read on the forward strand.
GGGCATAATTAAATTACCATCCATCTCTATTACCGGACGTTCTTTAGCAAAATAAAGAGGAACAATGGGTATTTTCTCCAAACGAATGTATTGCCATACATCTAATTCGGTCCAGTTACTTAATGGAAAAACACGAATGCTTTCTCCCTTGTGTATCTTGGCATTATAGATGTCCCACAACTCAGGACGTTGATTCTTAGGGTCCCATTGGTGAAACTTATCTCTAAAAGAGAAGATACGCTCTTTAGCTCTAGATTTTTCTTCATCTCTACGGGCACCACCAAAAGCAGCATCAAACTTATGTTTACTTAGGGCATCCAGAAGTGCTTTGGTCTTCATTAAATCAGTATGAACCTTACTTCCATGAGTAAAAGGACCAACACCTTCGTTAAAAGCCTCCATATTGCTTTCAACAATTAAATTCCATCCGTATTCCTTGGCATATTTCTCACGGAACTCTATCATTTCCTTGAACTTCCACTTGGAATCAATATGCATTAAAGGAAATGGTACTTTACCCGGATAAAAAGCTTTCTCAGCTAAACGAACCATTACTGAGGAGTCTTTACCTATGCTATATAACATCACAGGATTTTCAAACTCAGCAGCTACTTCACGAATAATATGTATAGACTCTGCTTCAAGCTCTCTTAAATGACTTAACTTATAGTTAACATCTTTCATTATAACTCTTTATTTTTATTTTTTATTATTGGCTGGATAAATGCTAATAGCTTTTCCATCGATTCTTCAACCGATAAAACGGAAGTATCAAGCGATAAAGCCGGATTTTTAGGGGGTTCATAAGGAGATGAAATACCGGTAAAGTTATTTATTTCACCCGACCGAGCTTTAGCATACAACCCTTTTACATCTCTCTTCTCACACTCCGTCAATGGAGTGCTGACATATATTTCATAAAAATCGTCCTTGCCTATAATTTCTTCTGCCTGTTTTCTTATTTCATCAGTAGGACTGATAAAAGCAGCAATGGTTATAATACCTGTATCAATAAAAAGCTTTGACACTTCGGCAATACGACGAATATTTTCTTCTCTATCGCCTTTAGAAAAGCCTAAGTTGTTATTTATTCCAGAACGAATATTATCACCATCAAGCACTCTGCAAAGCAATCCACGCTGATGTAATTCTCGCTCCAACGCAATAGCTAGTGTACTTTTTCCGGAACCACTCAGTCCTGTAAACCATAACATCATTCCTCTTTGATTCAATAGTTGTTCTTTGTCTTCCCGACTCAACATGCTATCGAATATAGGATATATATGTTTTTTATTCATATTCAATAATTAAAAAGGCCAAATTAAAGGGACTAAGATAATGGTAACAATAAAAGTCAACACATTTAAAGGAAGTCCAACTTTAACATAATCGGTAAATTTATAATGTCCTAATCCTTGTACAATTAGATTTGTTTGATAACCTATTGGAGTGGTAAAGCTGGCAGAAGCTGCAATACATACTACCACAAAAAAGGGCATAGGATTTACGCCCAACTGACTGGATGCTGATAAAGCCAAAGGAAAGGATAAGGCTGCTGCTGCATTATTTGTTATTAACTCGGTAATAACATTAGTAAAAAGAAACAGTATAACCAATAAAGCATGAGGTCCATAATCCAGACTGATTCTCAACATAAAAGCAGCAATTTCATCGGCTAATCCGGAGTTGACCATTCCCTTACTAATACCTAGCGCACAAGCAATGGTTATCAAAATATCCCAAGAAATAAATTTTGTATATTGTCTGGCGGGGAATAACTTAGCCCATGCCATAATAACCATTGTTATGGATGCAAAGAAAAACATATCTAGTCGCATCCCTTCGGGTAGTTTATCTTTCACAACCGGAAGTTCACCAACCGTGGCTCCAATAACCATTACAAACAATAAGGTTAAAGCCAACCAACGCTTCTTGCGCTCCTTTTGATAGGTTTTCCCTTCACTGCCATTGGATAAAAGTATAAAGACTGAAGACTCTTCCCAAGTAGGCAAGAAGCTATCATCTACCAATAAAGTAAGTGCATCTCCTTCTTTCAAAGGAACATCATTCATTTCTATCCCTAAACGATAACCTCCTCTTCGTATTTCTTTTACACGAGCTCCATAATGCCGAACAAAATCAAATTCAGTCAGAGTTTTGTTAATTCCGGGAAAACGAGAGCTCAACACAGCCTCCACCTCATGTAAATCGGTAATGGGTAACTCCACCCCTTCTACCTTTTCTCCTCTTGACTCAGGTAATAAATATTTAGAGAACACTACTAAATAAATCATACCTACAATAGCGATAAAAATTCCCACCTTACCCAATTCAAACATAGTAAACCCATCAAAGCCTGCCTCTAGAATCATACCATGTACAACCAGGTTTGTAGACGAGCCAATAAGAGTACACATTCCACCCAATATAGTTACATAGGATAGAGGAATCAAGAATTTGGTTGCCGGGTGCTGTATCATTTTTGTCCAGCGTTTGATGATAGGTCCAAATATAACCACCAATGGTGTGTTATTGATAAATAAAGAAATGGAATAAATTAAAGGAAATAAACGCATTTGAGCTCGCCTTATGGAGACTTTACGATTGGGTAACACTTTATAGACAATACTACTTAAAGCACCGGAACGTCGAACCCCTTCGCTAATTAAAAAGAGTACAGCAACAGTCATCATTCCTTTATTACTGAACCCTTCCAACATTTCTTTTGCTGTAAGTATTCCTGTTGCTAAAAAAATAACCACCACTGATAATAATGTCATACCGGGACGCATCTTATCAGCAATTAAAATGAGCAACATCCCAATTAATGAGACTAAAACAATAATGGATTGAATTGACATTATTCTATTTTGCGTTTTTATTTTCCACTAAAAAGTATGGGTTTAATAAGTTCTCCCTGTTGTAAACCAAAGGTTTATCGGAGTCTATCAGGCTCACACTCATTCCAGCAGCTAAAGCAATGGCATGACCAGCAGCTGTATCCCACTCCATAGTTGGAGTAAGCCGTGGATAGCAATCGGCAGATCCTTCAGCAACTAAGCAAAACTTCAATGAACTACCAATGGAAACTGTTTCTAACGGTTTGTTTTGTTGTTGTTTTAACTTTTCAATGTAATTATTTAGTTCAGGAGAAGTATGTGAGCGAGAAGCAACTACTCTATAGCTCTCATTTTCAATCATTTCAGGTAGCTTTGTTCCTTTTTGCATTAGGCTATCCAAGTTAGGATAATCAGTAAGACTATGTATATTTTCCACACAAAAAGCACCTATACTCAATCCTGAAAAATAGAGTTTAGCAGTTACAGGAACATAAATCACTCCTATAACCGGCTTGTTGTTTTTAACCCAAGCTATATTAACTGTGAACTCCCCATTTCGTTTGATAAACTCTTTAGTACCATCTAAAGGGTCAACAATCCATAAAGAATCCCATTGTTTTCTTTCTTCATAACTGACAATGCTCTCTTCTTCACTTAGAATGGGATAAGATGTTTTACTTAAATAGCCGGTAATAACACTATTCGCTTCTCTATCAGCAAGAGTAAGTGGTGAAGCATCTTCTTTCTTCTCTATCTCGTATTCTGCAACAGGTCGTTCATAGATAGTTCTAATGACCTCTCCTGCAGCCAAAGCTGCTTCTATAGCTAGATATATATCGGCTTTACTTTCCAAATCTTAAAATATTAATATTGATTTTTTAAGCTTTTTTAATTCAGGTAGTAAAATTAAAAAACTTTTCCCCCATTAAGGCTAACAAAAGGTTAAATTATACTAGAAAGTAAAGATGTAAGGTAAAAACAAAGAGAAATACGCTTTTTTGGACATAATAAAGTATTTTAAGTACATCCTATGGGCACAGAATAAAGATACAAATAAAAACAGAGCGAATAAATCTTACAAATCAATCATTCTAAACCCCTCAATCCTGATTGAATAAAGCAATGAATAAAACGCTTTATTTATAGGTCCCTGACCTAAGCCTACTCGGTCCTAGACCGAAGGCCTGTCGGTCTAGGACTGAAGGGTGCTCGGTCTAGGACCGACAAAACCATAGATATTTATGCCTCTACAGTCTCTCTAGGCTTGGTTGGAAATTTCATCTTGTGGAATTAAAATACGACGTATAAAATTCAACAGATTAGAATAAAAAACACTTGTTAAGATTTAAAAATAAAGAAGCCACACGAGTGTTTCGTATGGCTTCTTTATTATAAAAACAGGTTACTCTTGAATTAATAAATTCTATATAATAACCAAGATTGCTGAAAGTCTTCTCTGCTTGGATAGCGAGCTTTGAAAGCATCTCTTGCACGCTCAGCAGAAGCTCTATCGGAGAAGGTGTTGACTATTACACGATACATTGCTCTATCTGCATTAAATGCAATAGTTGCATCGTATCCTTCAGCATCTAAAAAACTTTTCAAATTATCAGCATTTGTTTTCACACCAAAGCTACCACAAACCACACTATATTCTTTTAATAGGTCGTCTCCTGAAACAACTGTAATTTTTTCTTCTCTAACAGTTCCTCCGGTATGAACAGGCTTTTCTTCAGGAACATAAACAGGTGTAACTTCAACTGGTGCAGCAACCTCTGTTTCTACTAATTCTTGTTGTTTAGCTTGTTCATAAGCTTTTTTATATGCACTCTCACTTGATTTGCATGCAGTAAAAGATAGAGCGATACAAATACCCATGCCCAAAACAAAATAATTTCTCATAATATTCATGTTTGTAATGACTTTCTATTTTTAATCTTTAATTCTCTTCAACAATAAGACAAAATAACAGAAATTTAAGCTTCTAACAAAAGAAAAACAGTAAAATAATAAGAAGAGGAATACAAAAAAACACAATAGATGTGAATAATTACCTTAATCGTAAACTATGCCCCACTTCGGGAATATACTCTCCATCTTTTCGGTTCATTTTATATAAATTCTTCATACGAATACCAAACTTCTGCGAAATACCATGCATTGAATCGCCATCACGGACAATATAGTAGGGATATTTCTTATTTGCTTTGGTCTTTTTTTTCTTGAGATAAATAACATCTCCTGCAGCTAAAGTATACTCTTTATGTAAATCATTATATTTAACCAGATTTTTCCAACGAATATCAAATTCTTTTCCAATACTCTTAAACGTATCCCCATCTCTTGCAATAACATAAGCTAAGTCATTGGATAAATAAACCTGATGAGAAAAAGAAGGAACTAACTCTGTAGCAGGAGTTGAATGCTTACTTCCTTTGGTGGTGTCGTACTTATAAAGCTCATAATCTTCAATAATGGTGATTAACCGATTGGCATAAGAAGGATCGGTTGCATAACCTGCTTTTTTGAGCCCTCTAGCCCACCCTTTATAATCGGTTATTTTCAGTTTAAAAAGTGCAGCATATCGAGCGCGTTGCAGAAACTGAGAATGATCTTCATATGACTCCTTAGCACTACGATATACACGGAAACACTCCATATAATGATCGTCAGTATGGCGTGTGGTACGTCCTTTCCATGTACTTCCACACTTAATACCAAAATGATTGTTACTGCGTCTTGCCAATTGACTTTGTCCTGCCCCACTCTCTAATAGTCCTTGGGCTAATTTAATACTGGCCGGAATTTTATTTTTCTTCATTTCATAAATGGCCAAATCTTTATAGTCATCTATGTATTTTAAGTAACGGCTATTTTTCCTTTGTGCAGTCAATGATAAAGAGAAAAACAAAAAAGAAAAAAAGAAAAAAAACTTATAATCTAATCTCACCATAATTTCTACTATTAAGTTAAGTCCCTATCCATCAGGAAAGACAAAAATCACAAAAAAAATTGGGAATATCAATCTCTTTTCTAACTTTGTGTAAAGTGCTCTTAATAAAATCTGAAGATATGAAGAAACTAACAATAACAGCCATAATCAATCGTCTAACTTATGATAAGTTAAATGAAACCGATAAAAAGTTGGTTGATGAAGCAAAAAAGGCAACTGGAAGCAGTTATTCTCCTTATTCCCAGTTTGCAGTAGGCGCTGCTGCCTTATTAGCTAATGGAACAATAGTTTCTGGTAGCAACCAAGAGAATGCAGCTTTCCCCTCGGGTACTTGTGCTGAACGAACCACTCTTTTTTATGCTAACTCACAATATCCGGATCAGGCAATACATACATTAGCTGTTGCTGCATACACACAAGGAGCCTTCTTAGACATCCCTATCTCTCCGTGTGGAGCTTGCCGCCAAGTTATACTTGAGGTTGAAAAACGCTACAATCACCCTATTCGGATACTTCTTTTTGGAGAGAATGAAATCTATGAAATAAAGAGTATTAGAGATTTGCTTCCTTTATCTTTCGACGAGGATTTCTTAAAGTAAAAAAAAAGGAACAGCTCATTCTAAATAAGTCTTATCTGTTTGTATAAAAAACACAATAAAACGATTGTGAGCCTCTAAATGCATAACAATCGCTTTATTATAACTCCAACTGGTTATTTCTACTCTTTGAAGTTGTTAACTTTGCTTATATGAAAAAATAATGATTCTTGGCCATTAACTTTTAGCCAAAAGAAATTAGGATATTTAAATTAATGTGTAGCTAGTCTGTTGAACACTCAGTCAACCAACGAATATCAGAATGCTTTGTTCTATTGTGTTTTTCAATTGCTTCATCATATATCTCATTCGGATCAAAGAAAGTGGAACGTCTCAGTAACCAACTTAGTTTTATCTGACATTCATCCCATCCACTAATCTGCTTATAGGGAAATTCCAATTGATTTTTGCCTAAAAATTGACTAACGTATTTGACTGCTTTCTCTATTGACCGTCCATCATTCGATAGACTACCGTAAAGCCAAATATTAAGACCTTCTGCCAAATAACACATATCTATTATATGATCCAAGTTAAATATTGAATAATGCAGCGCAAGTGTTCGGGCTAACTCTAATGGTTGTTTTCCATCGGGCTCTATCTGCTTAAAAAGCCTATCCTCAGCAAACTTATTTATATATTTTCGAGCTAAATCAAGGCGACCTGTAAATACAGCATAAGCTGTGACTTGCACATCGTACGAAATACCATGATTATTCTTTGATGATTTCTCATCTAATCCTACTTCACTTGTCAACATCCAATCGAGAAAACTACTATACCACTGTTTCAACTCCTTTTCTTTTTGGGTGGGTAATACACTATCTTCTATCAACAAGTTTATACAATTAAGCATTTCTATAAAACCATAGGTTTCAATTATTCCTTCTCCTCTCCCTTTGTTTTTATTTCGTCCTGGAATAATCTGCCCAAAATTAAGATTTGGATTCATTTTTGTAGTTTCATCCAAAAACCACACACATAAGAATTCAATCACTTTATCAGCATACTTCTTTTCTCCACTAAAATAATAAGCATATGATAATGTCTTTACAGATTTGATGAAGCTGTTTAACTTATCTTTGTCATACTTACTTATTTCTGGATTTCGTTCCCCATCTTTTCTTATATATGGCAAACCGTCAGGTTTAGACAAGTCTGGCCACCAATATGGCCCCATACTTATATAATCGTGCTTATCACCACTTGCAGCAGTAATTTCTTTATCAACTACAGATTCAGGTTTTTTAGTAAGCTCTTTATCTGCTGATTTCTTAAGAGAATTTAAAGCAGTAATACCATTGGGTATAATATTCATGTTTTTCTTGGCATATGCCATTTTTTCGGAGAAATTCAATATCTTTATTTCTGGTCTTGGGCTAGGTTCCTCACACTTTTTCCCAAAGTTATTATCATCAATAATGTCATTTTTTTTCTTGCATGAAAAAGAAAACAATACGAATGATATAAGTAGTAGTACTTTAAATTGTGTTTTCATACATTTTTTTAATTTAATAAACCAACCTAATATTTACTATTATCTATTTTCCCAAAAATCCGTTTTTCTACTAATCTTCTCTTTATCCAAATCAATTGCTTTATACCATAAAACACCTACTTCAGAAAGCTTCGCCACTGCGAAAGGATGATTTATTGTTGAAGTTTGTTGTGCGCCTACACTTTTAGGGATAGATCGTAAGGCACCTGATATATCAAAATTCACATAATCGAAGTCTTTCTCCGTTACATCAAAAGCACCCAGTAAGTTTATATCAGAATTTATCATTACATAAATACCTTTACCATCTCCTCTTTTTATTTTTGTATAGTTAATTTTCCTTGCCTCAAAACCATCTAGTTTGAGCCTCTTATTCAATTTATATACATTATTAGCAAACTTAACATCATCCACATTGCCATTAATAAGATTCAATACGTTATTTCGAGATGAACTATAAATAATATTATTTGCTATTAAACAATTAGGAGGAATCGTTCCATATATTTTCTTTTCAGGAAATATAGGATTATTTTTAGAATAATTATAAACTGTATTTGTCCCTAAATCAATATTCTGGCAATTAATAAAGGTATTGTGGCATATTTCTACATCCTTTACAGCATGATAAGCATTTAGTGGCTCATGATCTATATTTATACTTTCATCAGGTGACTCAAATATGGCAGTCATAACGCACAGTGCTGAATAGCTCCCTTCTCCGACTAAATCTTGAAAAAAATTGTTATAAATACGATGTCCTTGATTTATTATACGAACTCCTGCTGTATTTTGTTTTCCGTTTCCTATAAATGCATTGCTCTCAACTATATTACGATGTCCATGACGACATACTAGAGCACCTTGACTCTCGTAAAACACATTGTTACGAAATATATTGTCACAGCTTTTCACTGATATTATTTCTACCTCTCCATCACAAGCATAGAAATAATTATTTTCAACAAGACTATTACTAGAATATTGTGAAGTATGAGAATCTCCCAATCTTATAATCTCCGCATTATTTTCGGGCTTAAAATTAGGGCGAGAACTAAAGAAATTATGGTCAATTCTATGATTGTTTTCTCTACTTTCCTCTGCACTCAAATTAGCCATTATCAAAACACCTCCATTCACCTTATTTGTAAAATAACAATGGTCTATCCTATTATTCTTTCCATAAAGCATTACCCAACGTTCTGATAATTTTGTGCTTTCTCGAAATCTCGGATCAGGATTATTACAATTATCAATAACAGAATTTGTCAAACGACAATTATAAGCAAATTTTTTACTTGACGTCCTAAATTCAATTATGTCAGTCTTAAGTGCCATTCCATCTTTAAGCATCAAGCCATCTAACATCAAATAGCTACCACTCAGTCGAATGTTTAATTTTCCAGTCAACACTGCACCTCCTGCATTTCTTGCTTTAAGCATAATAGGCTCTGCATCGGTTCCACATCCTGTAAATACCACCTGAAAATCATTATAAATGCCATCTTCCAGATAAACAATATCTCCAGCTTTCAATTTATTTTTAAGAGTTTTGGTAAGTTCGCCAACATCTGTCGGAGAATAGCTATACTCTCTTGAAAATGCAGAATAATTAACCAAAACAAAAAAGGTTATTATTAGTAATATCTTTTTCATAATTATGGTTTTAATAAAAACTATATTTTATTCATTTAGCATAAAATAACCAATAAAGATCTTTATCCTTTGTTGTACAATATTCATCGAACAAAGCATCATATTCTTCATTAGGTTGAAACAAAGTCGCACGTCGTAAAGTCCAACAAAGTCTTTCTTGATTTATACCCCAGTCTTTTATCTGTTTATACGGAAATGCACTTTGTTCTTTACCTAAATACTCCTTGGCAAAATCAATTGCTTTAGTAATTGAGCGACCATCATCTGAGATCTTAGAAAATAAATCTATACCTTGACTTTTAGCCAACGTCGCCATATCTAAAAAGTGTTTTAGATTGAATATTGTATAATGGAAAGCTAATGTTCTAGCAAGTTCTAATGGTTGACTACCATCAGGTTCAATTTGTGTAAAGATTCGTTTATCAGGAAACTCTTCTATAAGCTTTTGAGCAACATCTATCTGGTCACTAAATATTGCATAGGCTACTGCTTGTACATCGAAAGCCACTCCATGATTATTTCTCGCATTATATTCATGTTGACCAACCTCACTTGTCATCATCCAATCCAGAAAATCACGAAACCACTTCTTTAGACCTTGCATATCTTTTTCACTTATTGATTTCGAGCTAGCTAGTATATTGATACACGGAATCATTTCCATAAACGAATAAACATCTATCATACCAGCACCACGCCCTTTTCCTTCATTGTGTCCAGGTATCATTTGCCCATAATTCAAGTTAGGATTCATCTTGGTATTATCATTTAAAAACCAGAATCGAAGGTTGTTAACTGCTTTTTCTGCAAACCTTTCATCATTTGTAAAAAAATAAGCATAAGCAAGTGTTGATATATTTTTGTTAAGCTTTCTTAACTTATCTCTATCCATTGTATATGTTTCTGGATTGCGCTCACCATCTCTTCTTATATATGGCAATCCATTTAACTTAGATGGATCTGGCCACCAATATGGCCCCATGCTCACATAATCGTGTTTATCACCACTTGCAGCGATGATTGTTTTTTCAACCACAGGAGTCAATACCACATTCAACTCTTTTTCGGCTTCACGCAACAGAAAAGCCAAAGCGGGTTTAGCATTTCTCACAGTATTCTGATTGTTTTTAACAAATTCCAATCGTTCTATTTCTACTAACTGAGAATACATGGAGATTGAAAAAAAACTAAATAATATAGTTGATAAAAAGATTCTTTTCATATTTTTGGGATTTTTCCAGAAAGAATGTGATTAAAAAAAGAGGGAGGTAACAACATCAATGATATCCCTCTTCTTACAAAACAAAATTTTATTTTAAACCAATATTTTCCCCATTACTTGATTTTCCTCTAAGCGCAGAGTTACTACTCAATCTATAAAGAGTGTTTTTCTCAAACTTCGGATCAACATACATCATACCTTCACCAAGTATCGCAGACTTAGATATTGAGACTTTACCTGCTTTGTAAACATTACTGTAACTAATTGTATTGTGTCTGCCTAGCAACCTTATAGGTCCTTTTACCAATGGTGAATTTACAAATATTGAATTCTCAATTTCTATACCTATCAGCCCTGTTTGCTTTATTATCCATTGATTTTCTTTGTTATTAACATTATCAAAAACACAGTGGCTGATTATTAGATTTCCTCCCAATGTAGATTCATCGTTTCCTCCACGCAAAAAGTCGATAGCCCATTGTTCTATGTTTTTTAATATAGTATTTTGGAAAGTAATAAATTCTGCATTGTATAAACCTTTTTCATCTTTCTCGTCATTTAGAGCAAATCCTCTAAAACAGTCATGTATATAGGTATTTGTCACTGATAATGTATCTGCAAATGAGTTTTTATACGCTTTGTACACACAACCTCCATTAGACACTTTAAAATCAAAAAACTCACAATTATTAATATACATATTGTATGAGTGAATACTTTCTTTTACCGTTGCAAATGCATATTTAACCGGTTTCTTCTGCTTGGCACCTCCATCAAGAGTCAATCCGTCTATCTTGAATGTCAAATCACTACCAATTTCAAACATTGTTACAGCAGTGGTGCTAGTTTCATCTTCAATTTTGATTATTGGTCGAGTCAAAGCTCCTTCTTCTGCAATAATAGACAAACTATGAGGTATTACAATTTTACGTGAATTCATATATTCTCCTGACTCTAACACTAATGTTTCTCCTGGTTTTGATTTACGAACTGCTTTAAGTAATTCATCTTTTCCAGGTATTACTTTGATAATTTTGAGACTTTCAACTTGTGTATTCACTTTTATAGGGTTATACCAACTGGGGCCGGTATTGCTTTTAGATGCCCGCTCAATAATTGGCTGAGCTCCACCACTCATTTCAATGGCACCTATCCATTTCTGATCAGCACGAATACGTCCATCAATGTCTGTTTTCACCCCCATATCAGATGTAGCTTTTGCTTCTGTAAAAATTAATGGTAAACCATTAACTCCACGACCTGCACGAACTTTAGCTTCAATAAACCCATCATCTACTTCATTTCCTCTAGCACTTATAAGAATATTATCTTCAAATTGAATACCATCTAGTTTATCAAAGGCTTTTATCAATAATGGCTCTTGAGGACCATAAATTATATTATTTGAGATGATCGTATTGATAGGAGTTAGCGTTCTTTCCTCATCACTACCAACACAAAGTTGCCAAGGCAACTCGCAATCAACCCATGTATTGAAAGTTATCAGAGCATCTTTCACTTGATGATAACGATTTGCAGGAGAATTAGGTACTCCATTCATTACAACAAGCGATCCTCTGAAATCCTTACCTCGGAGTCCATAAAAATAGTTATTAAAAACTTTTTGACCATTATTTATAATACGAACACCACCTGTAAAAGGTTTCATATTCCCTAAAAAATAATTACCTGAAACTTCGTTTCTATCACCATGGCGAAGTACTACCCCACCTTCACATTCAAAAAATGTATTGTTAATGATGCGATTCTCGCAAGATTTTACAGAGACAATCTCTACTTCACCATTACAATGCTCAAAATAATTACCTTCGACAATAGTATTCGAATTTTGCATCGAAACATGGCTTGTACCAATACGCATTGTTTCTCCACCGTTTGACCCCAAGCGAGGGCGAGGACCAAAATAATTCCGATAAATGTGATGGAAGTTTTCGTTATTTCCTTCACCATTGGGCCAAATAATTAGAGTAACACCATGGTTTGTTTTTCCTCCAAAATAACAATACTCAACAGTGTTCTGTTGTCCCCAAAGATTCACCCATGCATCTTCACTTGCACGATTTGGCTTATTAAAGTTGTCAATAACACAGTTTCTTATAATCGAATAATTAGCTAATAATTTTGTGCCTTTTCGGGTTTCAATAACTCTATTGGTAGGTGAATAACCATTGACAAAAACCAAACCATCAACTATTAAATAGCTACCATGCATATTCAAGGTAGAAAGTCCTTCAATTGTCGTTTCTCCATATTTCTCGACAGTGAGGGTTATCGGCTTATCTTTCGTTCCTTCACCATAAAAAACAAATTGAGCATCTTTCCAAACTCCCTTTGAAAGGATTATGGAGTCTCCTGCTTCTAAAGTTTTCACCTTTTCATTATATTCAGCCATATTGCTCACTCGGAAGACTGTAGCGTTAACTACATAAAACATAAAAACAAAAAGACTGAATAGTAGTGTTTTTTTCATATTGGTATCTTTATAAGAAACCTAATTCCCCCTTTTACACTAATAGGAGAATTAGATATTCTTAGATTTATATTATTTCTCGAAATAACAATTAAAAGTCAAAGAGCTTTTAGTGTCATCAGAAACGGCTGATACTATCTCTATAAAACCGACCTTTTCTGGTGTGGTACCATCGCTTGAGAACTTTTGGAACATAAGAACATCATCTAAACCAAAAGCATTTGATTCTCCTTGGAAACGAGGAGCACTAGTTCCTGCAGCTGCGATACCAGTCTCTTCAATCATCTGCTGACTCAGTTCTTCAATACTTTTTTCTTTTACTTTTTTATAAAATTCGCCTTGGACTCCTGTTCTGCTTAAAACTCTAAATTTAACTATATTTGTCATTTTTTCTGCAGGAAGATTCTCTCCATTGCACTTAAAGGTTTTTGTTTGAGATGCACTATTATTAGGGTTATTTAGCTGAAAAGTATTATTTGTTTTTCCCCAAGTAATGAAAAAGTCAATTCTACTTTTTACTTTTGAATACAAACAAGGACTATAGATCTCACCAGTCATAGCATTAAAAAAGTTATCCTCATTATCTTCACTTTGAGCGTAAATAGTTATATTATCCCAATAATAAACAGGTTTGTAGCTTACTTTAAAGTTTTCGGTCAGTAAAATTTCTCTACTATTATTGTAAATTAACTTCAGAGCAATCATTGTATCCTCTGTGAAGTCTGCTGGCACAGTAACCAATATTCTTTCGGCATCTTGCTCCAAAATTTGTCCTTCTTTTTCACCGAACATTACCTGACTTATCAAATCTAAATTAGCACCACTAAGAACAATGTTAAAGCCATTCTCTGCTCCTGCATCAAAGTGTGTTATAGTAGGTATTAATCCTTCAAGCTCAAATGGTTCTCCTTCTGTACTTACTTCTTTAACTCCTTCTGCGGTATTATAAGTCATAATAATATCCACTTTATCCTCTTCAAAAAATGGAACTATTACAGTTATATAATCTATTCCTTGGTTAACAATTTTACTCTCAGTTGTCCCAAAAAACACATCTAAAACAGCAGTTAGATGCGTACCTTCAATATAAATCTCTTCATTTTGCTGAGCTATTGTGGGAAATTCCCCAATTGTTGGAGTTTGATATTCTACCTGAAAAGTTTCACTTGACTTAGCTTCTCCATTAGGCCCTTTAATTTTTATCGTCCCTGTTTTACTTTTATTAGTTGCTTCGGCTATTAACCCTCTTGAATTGATACGATATTTTATTTTACTTAGTTCTCCTCCAATGTAAATAGTATCTATCTTTAGTAGATTTTCTCCTGTTATCTTAATTTCTGTTCCTGCAATACCAGATTTTGGTGAAAAATCAGTAATTATAGGAACTTCTAGAACCTCTTTATCATACTTCAAATCTTCATTACATCCAATAAACATTAAAACAAGCAAAAATAAAAAGCTTACTTTGAATTGTATATTTATATTTTTCATATTATTTATATTTTGAAATGAAATATATTAATAACCCATATTCTGAGTTGCATTATCAGAGACATTTATAACATTGTATGGAATAGGAAGCAATAATTGCCAATCTTCTAGTTTGCGTAAGTTTGGCTCAAGATAAGAGCTTTTTGTTGGATCATTATAATACAATTTTAACTCGCCTGTACTTGAATCTGGTATTAATTCAGTTTCATATTGATTTTCCATAATGGTCTTGAGTCGTCCTGTGCGAAGAAGGTCAAAGAAGCGGTGATTTTCGAAAGCAAATTCATGACGTCTTTCATTTTCTATTGCCATTCTAAAATCATATTTATTTTGAATCTGAGTTGTTGTTAATTCTGTTAATCCTGCTCTTACTCTAATTTCATTTAAATATGGAAGTCCTGCAGTAGGTCCTGATAATTCATTTTCTATTTCACCTAATGTTAATAAAACATCAGCAAATCGAAAAATCGGCCAATCATTCTCAGCATCATATTTAATAGATACAGCAGATAAGTATTTTTTACAATATGCTAAATATACAGTTTGTCCTGTTGGATTAACCCATGTTTCAGCTAAAGAAACATCTTTTCTTAAATCATTAGACTCGTAAGATGTTATTAGGTTATTAGTAGGACAATTATCCCCATCTCCTCCTGAATTTACTACCATGTTAGAACTATTATTAGGAGCAAATGCATTAGCAAATCGAGATCCTAACCCCAATCCACCAGCTTTGAAACGTATGGTAAATATTATTTCCTCATTCATTTCATTTGATATACTGAAAACTTTCGCATACGCATTATTTCCAGTTAATAGTTTGTAGGGGCTATTTTCTTTTATATCTATTAGTAGATTCTTTGCCTCAGTAAAACGATTTTGTGTAAAATACACTTTGGCTAATAACATCTTCACAGCCCATAAATCAGCTCTACCTTTTTCATTGTTAGGAAATGTATCTGGAATTTTCTTATCAGAGAGAATAGTTTCTAATTCACTAGTAATGAACTTATAGACTTCCTCAACTGAATTTCTTTCGTATTTTGCTGCCTCTTTCATTTCTATACGTTGAGTCACTATAAATAAAGGTCCGTAAAGACGTACTAGGTTGAAGTAATGATAGGCTCTAATAAAACTGGCTTCACCCTCGAATTGCTTCTTCAGTTCCTCATTGGTTACAATATCAATATGTTTATACACTGTATTGCAATTCGCTATATTATGATAACAAGCCTCCCAATACTTCTCATTCAATGAATTGGATGCTGAAATTCTAAAGTTATTTAAAGCATATAATTCCACACTTTTTTCATTAGTAGAATTCCATCCATAATGTCGGGCATTATCAGATCGTACTTCAGTCAAAGGCCACTCGTTACTTATTGTCTTTTGCATGCCATTATAACATGCTATTACTGCTTGATTAATATCTTCTGTTGTTTTATAAAAATCATCTTCTCCTATCTTAGAAATTGGAGATTCATCCAAACAACTCGTATATAAAATGATACAGCAGCAAAAAGCTAAATATTTAAATATATTTTTCATTTCTTTTACCTTGTTAAAAATTGATATCAATACCAAAACTGAATGTTCTTTGTAAAGGAAAACCTCCTCGTTGATAGCCTGAAATCAGAGGACTTGCATATGCTCCACTCGTATAACGGGCTTCGGGATTTATACCTTTATAGCTGCTATTCCACCAAAAGCCTAAATTCTGAATTGAAGAGTATAATCTTAAACCTGTTAGTCCTGTTTTCTTAATTAGTTTCTTAGAAAACGTATATCCAAAAGTAATATCTCGTAATGCTATATAAGAAGCATCTTGAATACCATAATCAGTCTTCATTATTTTTATTCCTTTATCATATCCTGGAGTTCTACCATCACCTGGATGTTCATCCGACACATAGTGATTCATGACATAAGGTCTATTCCATTTACGTGTTTCATTATAATACACATCACCATTCCATACATTTACACCTTGTACCCCTTGTATTAGTACAGATAAATCAAATCCTTTGTATTTAAAGTTATTAGTTATGCCCCATGTAAAATCTGGGAATGGGTTTCCAATAGGAACAAGATCTTCTTCATTAATTACACCATCATTATTGGCATCTAGAACTCTTAAACCTCCAACTGCATCATCATTTCCACGTGGATTACTCTTATCATTCCATAGTTCTTCTGTCCACACACCAATCGTTTTATATCCAACAAACTGAATTGAAGGATTACCAATAATTGTTCTATAATACTCTTGACGTTCTCCCTGATTTTGCAGATGATCTGGTCCCCCTAAGTCTAATACTTTATTGCTATTAGTTGATAGATTTATGGATGAGTTCCATGTAAAATCTCCATCTTGAATGTTATATGTGGTAAGTTCTATTTCTAGTCCTTTATTCCTAATACGGCCTAGGTTTGTCCAGAATTTCTTATAACCGGATATTGAACTAATTTGTCGTTCAAAGAGCAAGCTTTTTGTTTTGGAATAATAATAATCCAAAGTCAAACCTATTCTATTATTTATCATAGATAAGTCTAATCCTAGATTAAATTCATTGGTTTGTTCCCACTTCAAAGCTTTATTCCCTAATGTAACTGAATTGTTAGAAAGACCTTGTACTACATTTCCATTTCCTGTACCAAAAATATAATTAGCTGAATTGAGCATATCCTGATTAGCATAATTCTCAATTTTATCGGTTCCTGTAACACCATAACTAGTCCTAATTTTCAATTGATCTATCCAATTCACATCTTTCATGAATTTTTCTTCTGAAACTCGCCAACCCAAAGAGACTGAAGGGAAAGCCCCCCAACGGTTATCTTCTCCAAATTTTGAACTCCCATCATAACGCATGCTAGCCGAAAACAAATAACGATCTTTATAAGAATACACCAAACGAGCATATACTGACATCATTGATTCAGATTCTTTCCATGTTCCAGTCATTAAGGTGCTACCCTCATATTGATCTATTGTACCTGCAGCATTCAATGTGTGAATTCTATCTGTCGGAAAGTCAAACCCTAAAATACCAGCAGTATTATATTTTTTAGTTTCTCCTGAAAATCCAAGCATTACATTAAAATCATGGTCTACATTAACTTTTTTCTGATAAGTTAAAGTGTTTTCAGATAATAAATCAACATAAAGCCTATTTTGATACAAACCACGGTTCTTTGCCCCATCTTCTCTTGCATTCATATTACGATATCTATTCGTTTCACGATATGATATATCAAAGCCATTAGAAGTTTTAAAGTCTAATCCCTCAATTATATTTATATTGACATAAGCAGAAGTCTGCAATCTATAATCATTTTGTTTGATATTCTCATTATCTATAATCATACGTGGATTATGATTTTTAGTATTAAATGGACTCGTTTTAACATTCTCTCTATATTCGCCACTGATAGGATCTGTTCCACTATATTCAAGATTATTAAAATGTGCTCCATGTGCATATTCACCAACTGCATAAGCATAATTTGTCAATGCACTAGTTTCCTCAGTATGACGAACCGGTAACCATGATGGGGTACGATAAAAATCAATAAAATTAGTTGCTGGAACCTCTTTTTTAGAGTATGTTGGAGCTAGATTTACTCCCACAGTTACACGTTTTGATAATTCTGCATCAATCTTTGCTCGAACATTCATTTTTTCATAATTATTATTTATCATAATTCCTTCATCATTTATATATGAAGCTGATACATAATACTTAAGACCTTTCTTTCCTCCTGAGATTCCCAACTGAGCATTATAAATATTAGCTATTTGTAATGCTTCATCTTGCCAACCTGTGTCATTTGTCATCACATGAAAAGCAAAATCCTGATTTTCAAGTTGAGTTCTCCCTAGCCATACTGCATCACGTACCTTTAAGTCCACATATTCCCTTGCATTTAATATGTCATGCTTTTTGTAAGCATTCTTTACACCCCACGATGTCTTAAAAGTATACTTAGGTTTATCAACCGTTCCCCCTTTAGTTGTTATAATAATAACACCATTAGCAGCACGAGATCCATAGATAGCTGCAGAAGCAGCATCTTTCAGTACTTCAATACTCTCTACATCATTCATATTAACGACCCCAAGACCTCCCTCAACAGGAAATCCGTCAATGATTACCAATGGAGAACTATCTGCACTAACTGATCCCATACCACGAACACGAATCTGAGGAGCTTCTCCAACTTCAGAGGTAATATTCTGAATTTGTACTCCAGCTACACGTCCTTGCAAGGCTTGATCAATACGTGAAATTGGTATATCTTCTAATCCATCTGTACGTACCTTTGTGACAGATCCTGTTAAGTGTGATTTTTTCTGCACACCATATCCTACTACAACAACTTCTTCTAGATTCTGTAAGTCTTCAGACAGTGTAATATTTAATACTAATTTTTCACCTACAACTACTTTCTGCGACTTGAAACCTATGAATGAAAATTGAAGTTCTACTTTAGAATCTGGTACACCAATTCTATACCCCCCGTCTAAATCAGTAATAGTCCCTGTAGTTTGACCAACTACAGAAATTGTTACTCCAATGAGAGGTATACCTGAAGCATCAACAACAGTACCCGTTACCTCACGCTGTTGATCTACTTCATCAAGAGCAGCAAAAACCCACTGGTTTCCTACTGTAAAAAACATCAGAAATAAGCAAATTATTCTGATATTTGATAAAAATAAGTTCATTACTTTTCGTGTTTTCATGAATTAATTATTAAAGATTAATGGTTATATTTTTCATTTCACATTTTAATTTTCATCGGCCTTATGTTCCTATATATACTCCATTTGTTGATTTATGATGATTTATTATTTGCAGTTATCCTCAAAATAAATACAAATAGTTATTGATTTTAATATTGATTCCAAAACCATTATTGTAGAAATATTTTCAATATTGATTTTATTGCATACATCTCAGATTATGACTAATCTGTTTTGGGCTTTGATATTGTTTCTAGATTATATCAGCCTCAATATCTATATCTCTTCATTGAAATTGAACTAAATAAGATTAAATTAAAGACAAACCCAATCAGACTGGTTAACCAAAATGCCGATTACAAATATATAAATAAAATTCAATAGCCAAATTTATTGATGAAACAAACAAGCATCCCAACAATAATAAACACACATAATCTATTAATAATCAAATATTTAGCTTAAATCATGTTTAAAAACATAATTAAACAGAAGGGTTTAATTCTACATTTGAAAGAAAAACACATATCTGGTTTACCAATTTGGTACCCCAGTAAAACGATGAGGATAAATATGACACTATTCACATTTTAGTAAATGTGGCAAGAGGAATTATGGGACGTAAGACTATTACTGAACAAGACGGAGACTGACACAATTCATTAATGGATGTAAACATGAAAAGTTGCTGGTTATGCACGCAAGAAGTAGTTCCTTATATGCCAGCTGGTAGATCTATTATCAACTTCTCATCTCTAGCTGCACGTGATGATGGTAGTGGACCTGAAGATTCACTATACGCAACATCAAAAGGAGATATTATGATATTTACTCGTGCAATGGCTAAAAAGCTTGGACCAAAAGGCATTCTTGTCAACGGATTAACACTTGGAACTATAGCAACTTCTTTCCATGATAAGTTCAATACTCCTGAGGGAAGAGAAAGAATGAAAGGGGTATATCCTCTTCGCCGTGAAGGAGATATGGAAGATGTAGCAGATTTGACTTTGTTCCTAGTATCTGATGATTCTGATTATCTAACAGGAACAAATGTTGATATTAATGGAGGTTTATACTTCTCATAAATATGTCTTGTTTTTAAATAAGCATTATAGCTTATTAGGAAAATACACTTTAATAATCCTGTAGAAAGGCTAACCTTTTTCTACAGGATTTATTTTTCTTCCCAAACAGTCGTAAAAAGATTTTATATTTGAAAAGATAGTTCTCTTTTCTAAGAAAAGCGATTTAGAATTAAAACTATTTATTCAACAGAAATTCATCAATGGCTCTTTTATAAGTTGCATGATCTGCTGCTCCTTTAAATAATTGAGGTTGCCCCTCCATAGGGATGAATACAAAAAGAGGAATACTTGTAGCATTAAATAAGGCAGCTAACTCTCTTTCTTTATCCACATCCACTTTATAAATAACAATATCATCGGCATACTCTTTGGCTAACTTCTCCATTATTGGGGCCGTTTTTCTACAAGGACCACACCAGTCAGCATACAAATCAATGATAACCGGCTTCTTTCCCTGAAACTTCCAAGTCTCCGACTGATTATAGTCAAAAACCTCCTCTAAAAAAAGAGCATGATTCATTACTACAACTTCTCCTTTTTTATCCTCTGTTTTTTGTCCACCTTGAGCTAAAACCTCAGGAGTTGTCACAAAAAACAGGGCAATCAAAAACGTATAAAAATATTTTTTCATCTTACATAAACTCTTTTAGTTTAGCCTCTAATTCACTGGCTTGCATCACTCCTGAATGTCTCCATAGGCTTTCTCCTTCTTTGAATATCATAAGTGTGGGTACCATTTGAATTTTATACTCTTGAGCTAAATCTTGGTTATTATCAACATCTATTTTAATGATTCGCACCTTATCACCTATGCTACTCTTCAGCTCCTCTAAAATGGGTAGCATCACCTGACAAGGGCCACACCATGTGGCAAAAAAATCGACTAAAACAGGCTGTTCTGACTTTATTACATCTATAAATTTTTCCATTATTATCTCCTTTATTTTTGTTTCTAAATAGATTTTTCCGAGCCAATGCTCTTCTAAATAACAGAAAAAAAATAAAAAGGTTCACTCTTTCTTTTTATGTAACTTAATGAACCAAAGACAATTCATCCAATAAATAAGTCGCTCCGGCAAATTTATCCAGAACAAATAACACGTAGCGAATATCCACACACACGGCACGTTGCAAGTCAGGTTGGAAAGCAATATCTCCAGTTAACCCTTCATAGTTACGATCAAAGCCTACCCCTATCAACTCCCCTTTAGCATTGAATACGGGACTTCCCGAGTTTCCACCTGTATTGTCAGTGTTAATGATGAAACATACCGGTAATTCTCCTTTAGCATTGGTATAAGCACCATAATCTTTTGTTTCATAAAGCTCTTTTAAGCGTGTAGGAACTATAAAATCACGACTATCGGGGTCTTCTTTCTCCATGACACCATCCAATGTGGTATAGTAGTTATAAGTAACACCATCAGCGGGATGATAGGGTAAAACACTACCATACGTTAAACGTAATGTTAAGTTTGCATCGGGATAAATGGGCTCACCTTGATTCTTTTTCATTGCCATAATTCCCCCTACCCAAGTTTTATGAGCTATATTATAATTTTTATTAGGCTGAGCTAGTAGACTAGTTAGGTCAGCTCTTTTATCCAAAGCCATTTTTTCCAGTTGGTAAATGGGATCATTGTTTATAGCCTCTAAAGTAGGATTAGCTAAGAAAGCATTCCATTTGTCAGAAGTGCCAAAAATGGATTGATCAAAACAATAATCCATATACTTCTTAATACTACCATCAAAATCAGCAGCTATAAGATTGAACACCTCTACTTGTTGACTTTCTGCAACCTCTTTTTGATATACTGAAAGCATAGCCTCTCCAATTTTCTTTTCAACTTCAGGATATGCGTTTTGATACTTAAAGTATTTATCGCCTTCTTTTTTCAAAGAACCGATTGCATGATTAATAGCATCTTGGTCTTTATTTTCCAAAGATTTCTTTAAGGATTTTAAAGACGGTATTTTCAGAAACTCCATTCCCCGGAGTAAAGTTTCATCTAATAATAGTTGATGTAACAAAGGCTCTCTTCGGTGTGAAACAATGGAACGAATGGTGTCAAAAGCTATTTGATAACTTTCACTGCCCTGCTTCTTACCCCAATTTAAAAGTTGTTTTTGTTGTTCAGCTTTCGTTTCAACTACTTTTAATCGTTTTAACCCGGCATTCATACCTATTGCATTTTTCCAATAGTTAGCCGCCCCTGCATATATACTGGCATAATGAATACGCACTGCAGCACTCTTATTCATTTCCTCATTCATCTTCTCTAGTCGAACATCTCTTACTTTATGACGCACTGTATTCGTGGTTTCCATACGCTCAGTAACCTCATCAGCAATCATATAACGCCAATTAGAACCGGGAAAACCCATCAGAAAAACAAAGTCACCTTCATTATATCCCGATACATTTATTTTAAGAGGTTGTTTTACTTTTAAGGGTACATTATCTGCAGAATAATCTGCAGGATTACCTTTCTTATCGGCATAAATCCTAAATAGAGAGAAGTCGCCCGTATGACGAGGCCACATCCAGTTATCAGCATCCGAACCATATTTACCAATGGAAGATGGAGGTGCTCCTACTAAACGAATATCTTTATACGTTTTTTTTACAAACAAGTAATACTTATTACCCCCATAGAAAGGTTTTAACTCCAAGTGAAGAAAAGAAGAAGTTTTAATTTTCTTTTTAATAGCTAAACGGGAAGCCACTTTTTTCAGATAGCTCGGTGACAAATAATTCAGCCCCTTTGGATCATCATCAATTTTCAATTGTTCCAACACATAATCGGTCACATCGTAAATAGAAGAAATAAAAGTAATGGTCAACCCTTTACAAGATAATTCTTCAGCTTTATTTTTTGCCCAATAGCCATCTGTCAGGTAATCGTTCTCTACGCTACTCAGTTTTTGTATATTACCATAACCACAATGGTGATTCGTTAAAACCAACCCTGATTTAGAGATCACTTCGCCAGTACATCCTCCTCCAAATTGAACTACTGCATCTTTAAGGGAAGTTTTCTTTGTGTTATAAATTTTATCTACAGGTATGTTTAACCCCATTTCTTTCATTATAAGCTCATTTTGTTGCTTCAGGTCGGGCAATAACCACATCCCCTCATCGGCCAACAACTTTGTTGTAATGAAACAAAACAGAAAACAAACCCATTGAATTTTAAATCTCATAGTATTTTATATTTTTAGTTTATGTGAATAAAACAGAAAAACCTATGTAAGACAATGTACTTAATAGGCTTCTCACTTTTGCATTTCATTATTCTACAATAGTCATTTCATCTAACAAATAACCACAACCACCCAATTTGTCCAAAATGAATAACACATAACGGATATCCACATTGATACAACGTTGTAAATTATCATCAAAAACCAAATCACCACTCAGAGATTCCCAATTCCCATCGAATGCAGAACCTATTAAATGACCTTTAGCATTTAGAACCGGACTACCGGAATTCCCTCCTGTAATATCGTTAGTAGTTAGGAAACAAACAGGTAAATCACCATTATCCATAGCATATCGACCAAAATCGCGATTCAAAATCAGATCCTTTAACTCAGAAGGTACATTAAATTCTCTATTTTCCGGGTTTTCTTTTTCTAATATACCATCTGTTGTAGTATAATAGCGATAATGAATACCATCGCGAGGAGAATAAGATTTTACTTTACCATAAGTTAAACGAATGGTAAAATTAGCATCGGGATATGAAGGTACAGGAAGCTTCATTTCTGTTAATCCACGAATATAAGTTTTATGCAATACATTTAACTCATCTTTTAAAGGTTGTAAAGCATCTCGTAGCTCTTCATATTTATCTACGATAGAGGTAAAGAAAATAAAATTCAAATCACTTTTTAGAGTTTCTACACTAGGATTATCTAGAAAATTATTCAGATTATTTTCAGAAGCAAAAATAGAAGAATCATACATTGAGTCAACAAAAGCCTCATAATTATTATCAAAGTTATCTTTTATAAAATTATAAATGCTTGGTCTGTTCTCCCCATCAACCATTTCGGCATAAAGAGGAAAAATCGATTGAGCTACTTTACGATCCACCTTATGATCATAATCTTTGTTGTGAATTCTATTGTAAAAAGCCGTAAACTCTTTCTTTTGTACCTCTATCTTCTCTGTATCTTTTTCTTCAATAGCCTCTTTCATCAAACGAAACAATCGAAGAGAAGAAGAGAACTCTATTGCAGCTAAGAATGACTCTGAAAGTGCAGTCATTTGATAAGTCAACGGAGATGTTTTAGCTACCAATCCGTTAATTTCTGCAACTACATTCATATATGGGATGTTATGTTGCTCTTTTGCAAAACCGGCAAATTGAATCTCTTGTTCAGTTTTTTGCCCTAAAACATCATTGTCTATAATAGCTTTATTCATGCCTATGGAGTTCTTCCAGTAATTGGATGAACCGGCAAATTTATTGGCGTATTGGATTCTTATTTTATCACTCTGATCCATTGCTTCGCGCAATAAAGCTAAACGCTCCTCACGTACTTGAATACGGGGTTTATTAATAGACTCCATCCGCTCCTTAACTTCCGAAACGGTAAGGTAACGACTAGTACTACCGGGAAATCCCATGATCATGGCATAATCTTCCTCTTCCACTCCTTTCAATGAAATAGATAGATATTTCTCACACTGTAGTGGTTTGTTATTAACACTAAATTCAGCCGGTTCTCCTTGGTCATCAGCATAGATTCTAAACATAGAAAAATCACCGGTATGACGAGGCCACATCCAATTGTCTGTTTCACCACCAAATTTTCCAATGGCAGAAGGAGGCGCTGCAACCATTCGCACATCGCTATAAACCTTTTTATAAATCATATAGTACTTATTTCCTGCATAAAAAGGCAACAGTTGAGGTTTTATTCCTTTCTTTTCATAAAGATCACTCTCTTTATAGATTTCTTCAGCTTTTTTATTTAAGAATGAATGTGTAAACGATTCGTAAATCGTAATTTCTTCACTATCAATTAATCCTTGAATTAATGAAGTTACATCTTCAATACGATGTACAAAAGTAAAATTCAACCCGGGAGTAGGTAACTCTTCAGCACGATTTTTAGCCCAAAAGCCGTGAGTTAAATAATCATTTTCAACCGAACTGTGTTGTTGAATAAAACTATATCCACAATGGTGATTAGTAAGGATTAACCCCTCTGATGAAATTACTTCACCTGTACATCCTCCACCAAAAATTCCAACTGCATCTTTTAAAGAAACTCCATTGGGATTATATACATCTAAGGCCTCTAACTCCAAGCCTTGTTTTTTCATTAATTCAATTGCATTTTGTTCCTCTAACAACTGCAATAACCACATTCCCTCATCAGCTTTAGCTATTTGGTAACAAAAAGCTAAAACGAGCAAAGCAATAATTCTAAATTTGTTCATATGAATTTGTTCTTATTTAATTTATTTTAATATTCTAAAGTATTAATAAACAATAAAAATCTAATGTTTATAGAAAATATGACTATAATTAAAGTCATTTATAAACACTTAGATTGCGAAATTAAATAATCTTAATGGTATATTCCCCATTCTAACCACTTTATAAATGTTTTTTATAAAATGAATGTAGTTATAGTATAATAAAATCTAACAAATTGCTATAATATCAGTTTGCTGCTTAATTTTGTAATGAAATCAATATTGGATTACTATATGAAACAAATATTTTACATACTCTTAATTCTAACCCTAACCACTTCTTGTAAGCAACGCTATGAAATTAAAGGTAATGCAACACTTATAGGCTTAGAAGGGAAAAAACTCTTCTTACGTACCTTGCAAAAGAATCAATGGGTTAACATAGACTCTACTGACATAGTGCATTGTGAGTTTATGATGAAAGGGAATGTAGACTCCACTGTAATGGCGGCCTTGTTTTTAGATAATCAAAATATTATGCCCATAGTGCTTGAGAAAGGAAATATAAAAGTCAATATTGATCATAGTGAAATTACTGCATACGGAACAATGCTAAATAATGCATTGTATGAGTATATCTATAGAAAAAATGAGATTGAGTTAGAATATGAGGAGTTGAATAAAAACCGTGCGCTAAGAATATTCGAAGGACGTCGCACTAGAAGCTCACAACGAGATTTAATGGATCAATTCGACCGATTGGAGTTAAAAATGCAACGACTCACAGACTCTTTTATTCAACGCAACTATGACAACGTATTAGGCCCTAATTTGTTTATGATGAGTTATGGAAACACAAACTATCCACTATTAACTCCTGAGATTAAAGAAATTATGGAAAAAGCACCGGAAAGGTTTAAAAACAACTATCACGTGAAATACTTTATTTCAAAAGCTCGTGAAAATATGCGTCGTCAAAACCAAAAAAATAGTCCCTTGAGCATTGAACATAATGCTTTGTGGCAATAACAATCAACACATTCTTTCGCATTGTAAAGTATCCAAACTAAAAGATTGCTATTGCATACCCTTCAGTTATCTTCCTCTCAGCACCTATAACTTATAGAAATAAACTACATTTGTTCTTCAATAGAGATCTAACGAATGAGAGAACAGAAAAAAACAAAGGGGTGGATTGCTTTAAGTCCATTATTCCTATTCTTAATTCTTTACCTAGGCTTATCGCTTTTAGTAAACGACTTTTATAAAGTTCCTATTACTATTGCTTTCTTATTCTCTGTGTGCTATGCCATTGCTATAACTAAAGGTATAAACTTTGAGAAAAGAATCGCTGTATTCAGTCAAGGTGCTAGTCACCCAAACATTTTATTAATGATTTGGATCTTTGTTTTAGCAGGAGCTTTTGCAGAAGGAGCAAAAGCAATGGGAGCCATTGACGCAACAGTAAACCTAACCCTTTTCCTACTCCCTGACCAACTCATCTTATCGGGAATCTTTATAGCCGCTTGTTTTGTGTCGTTATCTATTGGAACAAGTGTAGGAACCATTGTAGCTCTTACTCCGGTAGCCATTGGATTAGCGAATAAACTAGGAATTGATGTGGCGTATATGACAGCTATAGTAGTAGGAGGTTCATTTTTTGGTGACAACCTCTCATTCATATCCGACACAACCATTGCTTCTACTAAAAGTCAAGGTTGTGTAATGCGAGATAAATTCAGAGTAAATGCACAGATTGCTATTCCGGCAGCATTGGTCGTATTATTCATTTATCTGTTTAGTGGTAGTTCTGTAGAAACTCCCTTAGAGTTAGCTCCTATTGCATGGGTGAAAATAATTCCTTATATCATTGTACTTGTAACCGCCATATTGGGAGTTCATGTAATGATTGTTTTAATATTAGGGATCTGTTCGTCAGGCATTATTGGATTAGCCTATCAAGATATAACATTCTTTGAGTGGATGGGTGCTATGAGCAAAGGTATTTTGGGTATGAGTGAATTAATCATAGTAACTCTATTAGCCGGTGGTTTATTGGAACTAATAAAATTTAATGGAGGGATAGAGTTTATTATTCAAAAACTGACCTCGAACGTAAAAAGCAAAAGAGGGGCAGAATTAAGTATTGCTACATTAGTATCCATGGCTAATGTGTGCACAGCAAATAATACTATAGCTATTATAACTGTAGGATCAATAGCCAAGGAAATTGCGACTAAATTTCATTTAGACAAACGTAAAGTAGCTAGTTTACTTGACACCTTTTCTTGTTTTGTACAAGGAATTCTTCCCTATGGAGCACAACTTTTAATGGCTGCTGGGCTAGCAAACCTCTCTCCTATTACTATAATTGGCAAACTGTATTACCCCTTTACTTTAGGAATCTTTGCTTTCTTAGCTATTCTCTTTAGATACCCTAAAAGGTACTCTTAACATCCCTTGAAAATACAATTGCGTATAAATGAGAATATTTAGGTAAGGAAAAAAGGATAAATGTTTGTCTATCAAAAACAAATGAAGTAAATTTGCCGCGCTATTACGAGTTAATAGCATAATTCAAATCATTAATTTAAAGATTTTATTAAATGGCAACAAGAATCAGATTGCAAAGAAGAGGTCGTAAAAACTATGCTTTTTATTCCATAGTTATTGCAGATCAAAGAGCACCACGAGATGGTAAATTTATTGAGAAAATTGGTACTTATAATCCAAATACCAAACCTGCTACGATAGATTTGAATTTCGACCGTGCTTTAGAGTGGCTACTTAAAGGAGCACAACCTTCAGATACTGTTCGCAGTATTCTTTCTCGTCAAGGAGTATATATGAAGAAACACCTTTTAGGTGGAGTAGCTAAAGGTGCTTTTGACGAAGCTACAGCTGAAGCTAAATTCGAAGAGTGGGTAAAAAACAAACAAACAGGTTTAGAAACCATTCAAAAAGCTGAAAAAGAAGAAGCAGCTAAAGCTGCTAAAGAACGCTTAGAAGCTGAGAAAAAAATAAACGAAGAAAAAGCTGCTGCTATTGCAGAAAAGAAAGCTGAAGAACTTGCTGCTACTCAAGCTAAAGAAGCGGTAGAAGAAGCTCCTGCTGCTGAAGAGGCTGCTGAGGAAGTAACTACAGAAGAAGCTGAAGCTCCAAAAGCTGAGTAATTCTCGGATTTTTCTTTTATTTAGAAATAAGAAATTAATAGGGGTGTCTTTTTTAAGACACCCCTATTTTTATGCATTAAATTCAATAAAAAAACACCTACTTTTCATTCTTTTCACACCTCGCTTCCAAGTCTTGTAGATGGGGTATTTATCGGTCTAGGACCGAAGGCCTGTCGGTCTAGGACTGAAGGGTGCTCGGTCTAGGACCGAAGGGTCTTGGGTCTAAGACCTATTAAATGCTAGGCTAATTATTTTAGTTTTACAAACTAAAAAACAATAAAAAACCGTATCAATAGAAATGATCTTACACTAGTAGGTGACAAGGATTAATTTTGTTTATCAATGCAAACTTCAGTAGTACCATCCGATTTCTTCACTAAACGAACATACCTTCTCATTACAAGATTCCTATTATCATAGACTTCTACACCATTTACTTTCCAAGAGATAATTCTGGAATAATAGTCTCCATCTTCTTTGTGACCCTGATATTGGAAAGTTAAATCCATCTTATCTGCAACACCCTTATAATATACATAGAATGTAAAATCACTTTGACGAGAGTCTCCAAAAGCAATAGTGAAAAACTCATGTAAACCTTTATGTTCATTGTATACCACGCTGTTATAATCGTCATTATAACTATACTCTTTATATAATGACTCTATAACCGGTTGAGAATTCAGCTTTACTAAACTGCTAACCGGTAGTGTACTATAGTCTTTTGGATCAATTAAATCATTGCCATCTTCGTCAACATAAAAAAATCTCAAAAAGTTACCGGTATGAAATGGAGCACCATCAGGCATTTTATCATACCATTTATCACTATCTTCATTACAACCAACTAAGCAGAATGCTCCAAAGAATAATACGAATATCTCAAATAATAATTTATTTTTCATAGCTTGTTTTTTTATGTAAATACACGGATAAAATAAGTTTCATAGGGAATAATTCTGAACTATACTGTCTTAAATTCCTACTATAAAAATAAGCAATAGAAATCAAATAATACAGAGTAATTACTCTTAAAAGTAGCGTTAATTGTCCCTATTTATATACTATTACTCTCGTTTCAATACTACTTGTTTATGTACATTACCAGACTTGACAACAAGCACCACCTGATTGATTGCAGATTCTCCTTTTGCTTCAATCGTTATTTTTGCATTGCCTTCTCCAACTACTGGTGTAATGGTATACCACTCTGTACTTCCTGTATTAGGGCCAAAAGCCAGTTGTAAACCCTTACTATTGATTGACCATTCACTGTTTGCTATAATATTAAACTCCACTTGGCGGTTATCAACAGAAAGAACAACCTCTGGCTTATCAACTTCTAATTTCATAGTATTATTATCAGAGCAATTTGCAAAACTGAGAATAAAGGCTCCTAGAAATAAGAAAATTCGAACAAATTTATTCATACCTTTAATTTTAAATATTAAATGTCGTTTTTTGATTTCTCATTCACGAAAATATTCAATTATATTCATATTCTACAGTAGGACTACTCTTCAGAGTAGTCCTTTTTACTATCTTTGTTTCAATGATGTAAAAATCCAACTATGAAAGAACATTTTGTACAATGGCATCCACTCCACATCTTTTCAAAAGA
>CAZGUI010000003.1:0-34215 GCA_964528875.1 uncultured Bacteroides sp.
TAGAGCACAACACTTTTAATGTTGGGGTCCTGGGTTCGAGCCCCAGACGGATCACTGAAAAGAAAAAGGTCGTCAAATTGACGACCTTTTTTTGTTATCATCAGTTCTAGTACTAGATTCAAAGAACACATAAGAGTTTTTCAATCCAAAGGAGGATAATTAGGTTGTTTAGAAGCTTATCCAAATAATGTTTTTAACATTAATAAATTTGACGGAACTTGTGAGTTCTTTCTCAAATCTAAAAACGTGGGAGATGAAGAAGCTGAACTAGCAGTAAAGGAAGACTGTAATAACGATTGACTAGGGACATAAATAATCAATATCCCTACAAACACAACAATAAAATAAGATATATAATTCACTTTTGAAGACTCATAATTTCTCTGCTATTTTATAATTTTCACACCTTTTGGAGCATTAATTTTAGATGTTATACTTCCGTTGCTATTCTTGATATGTTTTACATTCAATACGCCATAAGGTGTTGGAAAAGTACCTTCCACCCATTCTAAATCACCTAAATGAGGTTCTATCTTAATTACTTTGCAACCTGGCTGTATCACTTTTATGCCTAGTACATGTTCTGTTAACCAGGCTGTAGGACCTGACGACCAGCCATGACAAAAACTATGACGAAATCCCGGATAACAATAGGCTCCAAAATCACCATGAATATCTTTTTTACCAGGAGGGGTAATTTCATCTAACCGAGCTGCATTTTCTAACCAATCCATATTAAAATCTTCCCAAAAGGTAGTGGCACCCATGTCTAGCATACCACCCCAGAATTGGCGAATAATATTTATTGCCGTTTGGTATTCTCCAGCCAATGCCTGTGCCTGCAACATATAATAGCCATAGAATGTAGAGAATCCTTTAGCCCCACCCACAGAAACCACTTCAGCACACGCTTTACTTGGTTCCATAATTCCGGCAATAGCCATTAATGAAGCAGCTTGTTTTAGATTGTTAGGAGTTTTTATATATCTATTCATTCGATCTATGCACTCTTTTGCTTTTTGAGCATATTCAGGTTCATGCAGCACTTGACATAACTCTTCAGCATCTTTCATAGCCCATACAATTAGGGCACGGTAACCAGCCTCAACGCCTTCAATGTTTGGTGATGAAGGCCAGTCTAAAAAGCGAGTAGGTGACAGATTCTCCTTACCATTTTCATCAACCTTACTTCCGATTTGATCGATCAATCCAAGGATATATTCTTTGTGTTTTTTTAGAAAATTCAGATCACCACTGTGTTTATACCAATCTTTTTGTATGATGAGATACCATAAGGAATAAGCACTCATGCCATTCATCCATTTTGGTAAGGGAAACAACTCACAAGCCAAATCAAGAGTTTGGGGAACGATCTCATTATTGCCAAAAACTCTCATAATAGTAGCTACTTCCGGATGCATATCACCTAACCAAACTACACGATCTCGCTTGATACCATCCCATAAATATTCCTGCATATTTAAATGTACTGTATAAGCTCCGGTTAACCATATTTGATTCAGCCGTTCGTCATTACTTTTAAAAGAACCCAAATAAGGAATGTCTCTATAACGTAAAATGGCTCGTGCTTCTTTCAGGCGTATGGTTGTGTTTTTTTGTAGCAAATCAATACGAACAAAACGAAAACCGGTATTTCCAAGTTCAATAAGTCCATCACGAGGAACTTCCATTATAACATCACGTTTAGCGTGATCATCAGTTGAATAACCAACTTTCCAATCACTATTATTAGTTTGGCTGTTACACTCTCCTACTGATTCACCAAAACGAATCCGGACAAGAGAAGGTTCCCTTCGTGTAGATGATCCTAAAATAAGCTGTAATCCACCATGAAGTTCTTTTCCATAATCAAGAAGAAGAGAAGCTGTTTCATTATCTGTACTAGTCATCTCACATGTACCTTCTTTTCCCATGACAGCCTGACCAATACCTTGTTTAAGCAAAACTTCCTCATTCCTTACTAACTGTCCACTACCATCGTATTTCCATATGATTTGTTGAGGGGAGATATAAACCCTTGTAAGTTCATCTTTTTGAACTTTACCCTTGTATTCTACCCCAAAAACCGGTGGAATCTCAGCATTTAACTGCATAGATATGCCATTAATAAAAATGAGCATTAAAAATAAAATATTCTTCATAAAATCATAATTTTGTATGGTTATTACTTGACTTTTTCAAAGTAAGGAAGTCTATTCAGAGGAACATCAATCTCAACACTACGTCCACCTTTATAGTTTTTCCCATTGTCATCTTTCCAGGTACCTTTAGGTAGCTGTACTATTCGTTTATTCTCTTTAGTTACCACAGGGGTTACCATATATTTGTGCCCCAGCATAAACTGATCTTTACATGAAGCAAAACCTTGATTTGGAAAAGCATACTCCATATGTTGAACAATAGGTTCCCCTGTGACAGCTGACTTCTTGGCACAATCAAGTATATATTCTCCCATTTTCTCATGTAAATCTGCCATATCACGAACAATATTCAAGTTCTCGTTATTTAAGATACGCCAAGGTGCAACAGAAAACTGCATCATAGGCATTAAGGCATGTACTTGTGCCGAACGAACAATAAGCGTCTGGTCAAACTGATCACTCTTTATGTTGAGGAATGATTTATATTGTCCTCCACCAATCATGTCCGGGCAAGTATAAGCATAACCTAACAAGCCGGCAGCAATCATTTGTGGTATGAGCGATTGAACAGCATTCCATGAATAATTTTTATCCCCCAAACGTTGTACTAATGCCTCACCTCCCATTTTCCAGCCTGCTCGATATTCGTTTACCGGAAACTCTAAACCTATTTTAGCCCAAGCTTCTGTATGGTCAACTGATAATGCTTCTTTCTTATAACTTAAAATTTTACTCGTATCATAGAAATTATTATCTCCTGCATCAAACTTGAATCCATCAATACCATATTCTTTTTGCATATTCTTTAACTGAGTCACAAAATAGTCAACTGCATCAGGGTTTGTAAAATCAAAACAAGCACTCTGTCCATTCCACCAACTGATAATTGTTGGTTTTCCATTCTTACCTTTCAATAAAAAACCTCTTGAATGTAGCATTCGGTACTCGGGACTATCAGGAGATACAAAGGGACAAATCCAAAGCATTACTTTAAATCCCATCTGATGCAAGTCTTCTACCATTTTTTGAGGATTTGAGAATTTTTCGGGCTTGAACTCAAAGTTTCCATAATGTTTTTGCCAATTATCATCTATCATCAGGACACCCGCAGGGAATCCATTTGTAAGAATTCCTTTCGCGTACTGTATAATATCCTCCTGATTCTGGTTATACATCAATTCAATCCATGTATTATATTGAGGCATCGTAAAAAACAACGTGTCTGGTAATACACCTGTAGGTTTAAAATGCTTTTCACAAGCTAACTGATAGGCATCTTTCAATGTCGATCCGGCCTCAGTTATCTGTATATTCTCATGGTCTGACTTTAGCGTAATTACATTATCCTTTACCGAAAATCGGAACGGATAATCGCTCCAAACATAACGCCCCTTGCTTGAGAGTAAAAGTGGAACCACCTGATTATTATTGTTTTGTGTAGCCAAATTGTATTCTTCAAGAGGTTGGATATATGGCATACGTTCACCATAGGCTACTGCTCCACCCCACCAATATTCGTTCTCTAGAGGGAAAATTTCAACGGTATACTCTTTGGGTTGAGCTGTTAAACTTAATGTTGCAATAAAAAATGAAATTAAAATTAGAACCTTTCGAAAAATCATATTTTTGTATTTTTAATTTATAAGCATTTATAAGAACACCATTATTATCAAATCATAATTCACCGGAAGTAAATTTAGGTGTGTCTTGATTATTCCATTCTCATCCTATTCTGTACCTATCTATCAAAAATTAAAGCAGGTCAAGTGTCAAACACGGTAGGTTTAATTTTACCTATTGAATTTTAAAAGTGTAAACTCCGGATTTTCCAACTCTCATGGACTTTTTATTGCCTTTTGTTATTATATTTACTATACATTCTGATGGTATTTCAATTGTGCTTTCACCTTCACTTTTTAAATTTAAAGAAATATATCCTTCCTTGACAGGTATTCTTGATTTCACCCATTTTAAATGGAGTAATTCGGGTTGAATAGTATATTCGTTAGGAGAAACATCTGACTGCTTAAACCCTATCAAACCATTCAAAACTCCTACAACAACAGGTACACCATTTGCTCCATGACATAAACTCAATCCATAGGGTCGATTATAAAATACTAATTGATCTGCTCTTGAGGCATTAGGGCGAAAATTTTCCGGAAAACGGGTATGCCCCTGATCCATCCAATCACCAAAAACCCGATAGATATAGCTCCAGAGTTCAGCTATCCTTCCTGCTTTAGCATAAGCTATAAACTCATATCCTTTCTCATAACTCACTGATTCATAATAGTTAGACAGATTGGGGAGAATATTTTCAAAAAGGTTATCATAATGTTCCTTAGGAAAAATATCCGCCAAAATTGCCCAATATTGTGCATGATGAGAAATACGATTATCTACAGTTGTAGCATCATTCATAGTACCATTAATAAAAACATGCCTTTCCTTATCCCAAAAGTACTCGAATATTTTATTTTTTAGACTTATAGCAAAACGCTTATACTTAGCAGCTAAAGCCTTTTCCTTCCACAAAGAGGCAAAGTAAGCACCAATTTCATAATTATAGTAAAGCATGATTTGGGCATAAGAGGCTATACCTTTTCTTGCCGGCCCGTTATAATTGGACCAACCTGGTGTATAGCCAAATTCTTTAGAACCATAATTACCATGTACAAATCCATTTTCATCAACAATAGAGGCATAAAAATCCAAAAGTTGTAGAATACGGTCTTTATACTGAAGTGAAGTAGTAAGGTCTCCAAATCTCAGATAATTCTGTTTTAACCCAACAAGTGCATGAAGTGGATAATCGGGTATTCCCATATCCTCAATGGTTGGATCAAGAGGCATGAGTGCAATAGAAATGCCGTTCTTTGACACTTGTTGGTCTCCAAATAAGTAATCTCCCCCGAAGGTACTCGCTAAAGCATCCATTGACCAAGGTAAGAAATCGCGCTTAATACCATCCAAATAGAAACGATGCATACTTGCATGTAATGAAGCACTACTCATATCGAACAAGTCATTAACATACTCGTCATCCGACTCAAATTGCATCTGATATTCAACAGGCCATACTGCAGTATTAAATACTACTTCTGATATCTCAGCCCCTTTATCACACTCCAATAATACATACCTAAATGCACGTTCAGGCGTCGTTATGGAAGAACCGTTTTCCAATATATGAAAAGGATCCAATGCATATTGTTCAAATTTTTTCTCGTCTCTTTCTAAAGCCTCCTCTGGGGTTTCACCAACACGAACAGTTATGTTCCCTTTTCCTTTTGCTTTAAAAGAAAGCTGTCCTATTTCTAAATGAAAAAAATCAATCAATACATAACCATTCTTTCCTATATTTATTCTATCACCTTTTATCTCAGTATTTCGAAGAGGTATGATTTCAGTCGGCTTAATTAAAACGGATATATCCTGTGAAGAATCAGGTCGTACGTTAGGCTTATTATACATAGACGCAGTTTCAGGAATAGCCCAATAAGATTTATCCAGACTTACTTGCCAAGTTGTAAAATCCCCGAATTCCGGATTATCAAAAATAATGCATGGCAGTGAATTTGTAGTAATTACCTCAAACATCAATATAGATTTTCCAGGCTTAAGAGTTAATTGATTATTGGAAACAACTTGTTTAGTTCCATTCAGATAAAGAGTAACTGCAGATGGGCTGGCCCATTTGATTGTCGTTTCTTTATTCAATTTGATTTCCTTCTTAAAATAGGCTTGATGATTGATTGCAAAAAACTTACCGGGATAACCCACGTTAACACAACGTTCTTTAGAGATGTCAGCACATTGTTTTTGGTAGAAAGCCGCCAATTGTCCGGGATACCACATATAGGTACTGTTCCATTCTTCTGTCTGGGCTGAAGGAACAATAATAGCTTTAGGATCAAGTAAGGGATCAAATACTTTTTTTTGTGTAAAACCATTAAATACA
This sequence comes from uncultured Bacteroides sp., assembly GCA_964528875.1. Classification (GTDB taxonomy): domain Bacteria; phylum Bacteroidota; class Bacteroidia; order Bacteroidales; family Bacteroidaceae; genus Bacteroides_E. The sequence goes on from CAZGUI010000003.1 coordinate 6,127, forward strand.
ATAATAAAAAGGCCAATCAATAGTGAGATAAATTTCCTAATCATTTTAATTCTTCTTATTGCTATCAGTTATTTCTTTTGGTTAGAGTCGCAGCTTTCATTTTAAAAATGATGTATAACATCTTTATCATGACTAATATCATTAGCTTCAATTATTACTTCTTCAAAGATAATTTTAGATATCTAGTATTCTTTATTCTACTAAATGCACGTCCAATCCTACGAAAGAAACAGCATCTGCATTCACTTTAGTCAATGCTTTTTTAGCATTAATCTTACAATTCTCAAAATAGAAAGAATCTGATTTAAAAGGAGCTTCGGCAAAACCACGAAGAGTTCCTACATTTTCCACATCCCCATGTACGTTGATGATTCTAATATTCTTTAACTGAGTGAGTACTTCTGATCTAGGAGGTAACTCTCCTACCATACGCCACTCCATATTTACATCTAGGAAACTCCTTGTATTATGTAAAGTTATATTTTCAAAAGTAATATTCTCTATAAGACCTCCACGACTAGGCTGTGATTTGAACCGAATGGGTCCCCAGTTATCTGCATCCATTCTACAATTACGAATAGTCACGTTTCGCACTCCTCCTGATATTTCACTCCCCATAGCTACACCTCCGTGCCCATAGGCAAAATGACAATCTTCTATTCTAATATTTTCACTGGGACGATTAACTCGACGACCATCAGAATCCTTACCGGACTTAATTGAGATGCAGTCGTCATTTACATCAATATAAACACGGTATATATCTATATCACTCGAAGAATCAATATCCAATCCATCCGAACTAGGTATGGTGTGTTCTGCTGAAATATTCAAATCAGAAATGCTAAACCCATCTGTATAAAGAACATGTACCCCCCAAGAAGCTTGATTCCTTAGATTTAATCCTGTGATACTTCCATTATTACATTCCGTGAAACAAAACATACGTGGCCTACCTGTTTCACCAAAAGGAATAGATTTCCATTCAACCCCTTGCCCATCTATAATTCCGTCACCATAGACCTTTACCCCATTACATTGATCAAAATTCAAAAATGCACAACGCCAATTTCGCTCAATCCCCTCGAAGCGAGTTGAAATAATTGGAAAATCCTCCGATCTCACAGTGGATTTTAATACAGCTTTCTTTTTTAATTGAAGATCTACCCCCGCTCTAAAAAAGAGTGATCCAGAAAGAAATTCTCCTTTAGGAATAACCACACATCCACCCCCATTTTGGTGAGCATAATCAATCGTTTTCTGAATAGCCTCAGTATTGATTGTTTTCCCATCACCAACAGCACCAAATGAGGTTATATTATATTCCTTGGTTTGCTGTTGAATAATGATAATGCGGCTGTCCCAAGCTTTCATCTTAAAACTCAGGAACACTTTATTATTTTTCACTTCATAAGGAATCTCTTTTATTTCACCTGTAGTTGCATTCCATTCTTTAACAAGACCAACTTTATCAAAACTCGCAGTAAACTGACTATCTGTCTCTCCCTCATTAAATAGATAATAGATTTCAGCATCAGGTAAAACCCGTCGTGTATAGCGTATAAAATCAATTGATTTTCCTAACTCTGATTGAGAAGAAACATCTTTGTTAGATAGGTTAGTTTTGACTATTTTCATTTCAGCATTGGGCATCGAGGCAGCTACTGTAGAGGTCCAATCACTGGATGGTTCTACAGAACAATTCACAAAATCAAGAGGGAACTGATGGGGCTGCTTAAAACTAGTTTCTATTAGCATATCCGGTTTTTTGCCCCAGAAAAGAACTTTTCCTCCATTTTTAGCAAATTCTTCTATTTTCTCCCAAGCAGACAGCGAGATAGCATCGGCAGAAGGAATGATAAGGGTGTAGTACTTTTGTCCACTTTTGTTTTTTAAATAACCAGCTCCTACTGTTAAGACTTCAGAAAAAGCATCATCGTTTACATAATCAAAGTCATATTGATTTTTTAATAAGTTTTGAGTCAATACGTTAATATGCGAAAACACATCATTATTACTCAACCACATAGTTGATGTTGGATAGTACATTGCAATCCGAGCTCCAGGAATACCTTGTGACATCAAATAAGTTGCACGATTAGTATAGTCATTTAAGTCTTTCATTCCTGGATCGCTCATCCAATTGGGGTTTTGTGAACCAGCCATCCAAAACATAAACTCAAAGAAATTAATACCTCTTACAATCTGATGATCTACGACATATTTTGCTTGAGGGATGGTAGGAGATATATGATAGGCTGCAAAACTCTCGCTAAAAGCACGAGGTTTACCATATACATGAGACACAGAAGATGCGAGTTTGGGAAAATCATTCACTGTTTCTGGCCAAATTTGATTCCAAATGGCATCTACTCCAGGTATTTGAACCTTACTTAAGGTACGAAAAAAATCCCCTTCAGCACGTACACACACGGGCATATTGTGTTCATTATTTAGATGAGTAATGTGTGCTAACCCGTTAGCATCACACCAATCGGCTTGTTGTTTAAAAAAACTATTAGCAAACAACTCCGACCAAATATCCCAGTAATCAGCTCTAAACCTTTTATCCTTCTCTTCTCGTATAGGAACAAATAAAGAGGCTAAATATGGAGTAGGATCATACCCTTTTTTATCCATGAATGCTTCAATAATATTAGGTGTCCATGGCATATGAGCATAATCGGGCTCATCCCCTCTAAAACCAAGCACTGTACTTCCAAATTCTTTTCCAATATATTTTTTATACTCTTCATGTGTCCAGTCGATAAACTGTCTAACAGCAGATGGATTCAAATAATCACAAAGAGAATTCCTTGTATCTTTTCCTCCTTTGGGATTATTAACAGCACGAGTTACTGCTGTACGAAAATCGGGCTGTACTAGCAAAATATTCCAATTATGAATACCTGCATTAAACGTTATTTTTCCATTCTCAACGACAACATCTCTATTTGATTGCCCGTTTTTATTTATTGCTATTGCACTTATAACTGACGGACTTATTTCATAATCTATAAGTGTGTCTCCCGCTTTCACTTTTATGGTATCACAAACAACAAGTGCTTGCATTCGCAAATCAGGACGTTCACGAGTAAATTTTCCTCCAGCAAAACCACTTGGATATTTCCCCTCATCAATAATCCAAACTTTCATATTTCTCTTCTTGGCTTCTTTTACTGCTATAGCAATGGTCTTAAACCAATCTTCTGAAAGATACTCAAAAGGCATATGATATCCTGCCTCAAAAATAACCGATCTAAAACCTTTTTTATAAATTGAGTCAAGATCATTTTGAATGGTTTTCAAATCCATATTTCCTTGCCAGCCCCAAATAACATGGCTAGCAAACTCCGTTGGAGGAGATTGAAAGTTATTCTCTAAAGAAACAATTGAAGGTTGGTGTATCCCCTCCCATGATTTTAGTTGTGAAAAGGATTTAAAAGGTAGTAGAAAAAGGAAAAAGGGAAAGAGTAAACTCGAAATTGTTTTCATATATTTTAATGTTTAGATTCAATTTTTTATAGTTCTACATTATAGCTATATCAAAACAACAAAATAAAACATTATAATGAAATGGAATAATGTACAAACTTATTGGATTATGTACACCACTAAAAAAAACAAAAGGCAAGCTGTCTAATCATCCTCTTAACCTCACTTTATACTCCAGAGGTTTTTATTCTTAACTCTTCTTCTAGAAAAATCAAATGCTTCAACAACCGATTCAATAGAATAGATGACGATCTTTTATTACCAACAATCAAAGGTACTATTGGTCCTTCTTGTTTTCTCTAACACAAAAAGTTGTTTTCTTTTGTTTTCTGTTAATCTCTGATGAATCTTGTGCAAGAACAGCATCTCATTTCCTCCTGGTCACTAAAAAATTAAAACGTGATAGTTTTGCTTTAGCTGATTCAGAAATAACAATTCTTCATTGATTTCTTATCCTTGTAGATACACTTTAAAAAGTAAAATAAGCAATAAATATTACTACTAAAAGAGCAATGATGTAATAAGCACTTATACTGTAGGCGTGCTTTTAGGTATTAAATTTATAATAAACTCAAAACCAATAACATTGTTATACAGTCTTTTTGATTATTATTATTATTATTTATTGCTCTCCATTTCTAATCAAAATATACTAGTAATTAAATTAAGAATAGAGGGTAATCACGAACGACCCAAACAGACCTCAATACTATTATTTCAACAAAAGAGCCAATAGTTGATGCTCTTCAAACCACTTGGATAAAGATATACGAGCATCTGCCAACTTATTTTCCCAGGCCTCAACCGAATTCTCTCCTATCCGATCTGTTATATATTTAACAGATAAAAACGGCACATTTAGTTCTTTACAAACAAACGCTTGAGAAAAGCCTTCCATATCAACAAAATCACCCGTTAAAGAGGTTATCTGTGTAACAAAGGTATCGCCGGTATTACAAACACCCAATTTAGGATATTTTGAAACCCAATGAAGTAAACCGGGATTATCCCCCATTAGTGGTTTCCCCTCTATTTCATAAATAATTCCGGGACGGTTTATGGCTTCATAATCTCTATCCACAAAATGTGTGGCAACAAAAATATCCCCGATACGATGTGATACGGTTCCTGCTGTACCCACATTCAACACATAATCAGGTTTCTCCTCAATGATTTTCTTTGTCAAATGAAAGGTTGATTTTATCTTTCCTACTCCTGTATGTACGGATATTACTTGGTAACCCTCAATTTCTAAAGGGATATATTCTCCCTCAAATGCGTATGTTATTAATATTTTCTTCATCTATAATTTATATTAATTCTGTATTTTTTTATCTCAAAAAAACTTCAGTTTTCAAGCACAAACCTCTGCAATAGAATTATATACAGTCGGTTTAGTCATTCCTCTTAACTATTTAATCACAGAGATCAAAGATATTGCTTTTTAGTTTAGAAGCAAAGCTCTTTTAAGAGACAAAGTCTTTAACTTGAAATCGAAGAAAGATCAATGGTTCAAAAAAGAATCATCCTCTTATTTGTATCGTATAAGCAGATTTAAGACAAGTTTTTTACAACTCTTTTTCACGACATTTTAAAACCACCCTCTGAAGTCTGTAGACGGGGTCTTTATCGGTCTAGGACCGAAGGCCTGTCGGTCTAGGACTGAAGGGTGCTCGGTCTAGGACCGAGGGGTGATCGATCTAAGACCTTACAAAATAAGATCTTTTATTTGTTCCGTTTTCACTCTTGTTTTAGGATTTTTGAAAAGAGTAAGAAAGAAAGATATTTCAGAAGATTCTTCAGTACAAAAAACAGCTATAAAAAGCCTAAAAGTACAAGAATGGTTTATTTGAAAGTTAGGATAAAAGTAGTTCCTTCTCCTACCATAGAATGAACATCAATGGTAGCTTTATGCAGTGTAGCCACTTTTTGAACAAGAGCTAAACCAATTCCATTACCATCATGATAATGTTTATTTTTCCCTCTAAAAAACGGATTAAATATATTTTTTATTTCACTCTCGGGAATACCAATCCCTGTATCTAAAAAAGAGAGAACTATTTTATTTTCAAGGTATAAAATATGAACCGAGGAGGTGTTGTTTTCTGAGAACTTACAGTTATTTTCCATTAAGTTAGCAAAGGCTATTTTCAACAAATACTCATTTCCTTTAACTGTAATCTGTTCCGTTCTATTCATTAGTTCATCAAACTGTAAATTAATGGTGTAATTTGCATTGCTCTGCAGAATAGACTCTCTAGCATCTAAAAGCACTTCATCAATACGAACATCTGTAATGGAAATTTTACTTTCATCGTAACTTGCCTTTGCTAAATCCAATAAGTCATTTAAGAGTTCTACTAGTCTTTGAGCATCTTGTCTTGACGAACTCAACAACTCTTTATACTCATCAATGGTCCTATCTTTTAACAAGGTCAGGTCCAACTCTCCTATCAATATGGTTAGAGGAGTTCTTAATTCGTGCGATACATTACTCACAAACATTTTTTGTGATTCAAACGACGATTCAATGATATCCAATACTTTATTAAAGGAATCGGCTAACTCACCAAACTCATCCTTTTTATTATAGTTCAACAATCTCAAGTTCAGGTTTTTTGCAGTTATATCTTTCATTTTATCTGATATTTCAGCAACAGGAGTTAACGCTCTTTTTGCTAAATAATAGCCAAGAATGAATGAAGCAATAATTGAGATTAAACCAAGCATTAAAAGACTAAGAGCTAAGTTTCTTAACTTAACGTATCCATACCCATCGTATGCAGCAGCGGTAACTACATAGTCATCACCCTTATAATGAAAGAGAAATGCAGTAGCCTGATATTTACCCACAAAAAAAGAAACATCGGATTTACCCTCTTTTACCTTCGCTAATAATTCCGGGGTTTCTTTTACAATATCAATATCTTTGGCATCATGATAAATTAAACTATCGTTCTTAGTGTAAATAGCAACCTCCACTTCGTCTATAAACTCAATGTTACTTTTATAAATGGAATGCATTACCTCAGGAAGAACTTTACCATCCAAGACCAAACTTGTTTTAGAAGCACCTTCTTTACGTAAATCATCATAAAACTCCCTTTCCCTATCGTGAGAAGAGATGATGTAGATTACAACAGCAAAAACAATCATGAGGAATGCAGTTACACCTGCGTAATGGAGGGATATTTTGGAACGAACTTTCATGTTTCTTTTTTTAAGACAAATCCAATTCCGGTGCGTGTATGTATTAATTTTGAATCAAATTGTTTGTCTATTTTAGACCGTAAATAATTGATATAAACATCAATAAAGTTTGTACCTGTATCAAAATAAGTATTCCACACTTTTTCTGCAATCTCAGTTCGGGATAAAACTCTTTCCGGGTTTTCCATCATATATTTCAATAAACCAAACTCTTTAGGTGTAAGCTTTATTTCTTTTCCATCTCGAACCACCGTCTTTGCATTCAAATCAAGAATTAAGTCTTCATACTCTAGTGTGGACAATTCAGTAGAAGTTGTGGATGAGTCTTTTCTTTTCAACAACACTTTAATTCGTGCATTTAGCTCTCTTAGGTCAAAAGGTTTAACCATATAATCATCTGCTCCGGCATCAAAACCCTCCAATTTATCATCCGTATTTCCTAATGCAGTTAGCATAATGATTGGAGCTTTAGGACAAACCAAACGGATTTCTTTACAGAGATCAAAACCATTAGTATAAGGTAAAATAATATCTGTAATGTATAGATCAAAACGATTGGACTTAATGAAATGCAAGCCCTCTTCTCCATTATAAGCCAACGTAACATTGTAACCAAACTCCTCAAGTCCCTTTTGGAGCAGTTTAGCTATACGCTGTTCATCTTCTATTACAAGTATTTTTTTCACGACCTAAACTTCTATAAATCAAATATAATACTTAAAAATCAATATCCCACATCCCGCAGACTTTCTCCAGGTTTACCAAAGCAGAAACATAATCTTTCATAGCTCTCAAGTATTGTTCTTGCACTTCATTATATGTTCGTTGTGCAATTAACACATCTAAAATACTTGTTTCTCCTCGCTTGTATTTATATACCATTCCGTCTAAAATCCTCTTGGAATCATCCAACACCCCCGTTTGATACTGTTTTACTTGTTTCTTAATTGCTTCATATCGGTAAAAAGCTTGAGAAACTTCAGTTTGTACTTGCAGGTATAAATTCTTTGCTTCGCATTCGCTTTGTTCTTTGGCATAATTTGCAACTCGTAGACTTCCTTTATTGAATTTGGAAAATTTCAAAGGAATAGTAACTCCGGCCTTTAGTGATCTACGTGTGGGGAATATTCCATGCCAATCTCTTTCATATCCAACCTTTAAGCCTAAATCCATTCTCCGTTCTGCACGAATCAATTTAAACTGATTGGCGACCACTTCTAAGTTCTTTTGGGCAGCCATTAAATCCAAACGGTTTTCAGAAGCGATAGAGATTAAATTGCCTAACACATAGTCACGATTCATATCACCCCATTCGGCATCTGACACACTGAGAATTTCACTCGCTTTTCCCATATACTGATTCAAAACCATTAAAGAGGCTTTATGTTCTGCTTCTTGATTAAACACCTCATTTAATAGTGTTGCAGCTTCTAGCTTTGACTGACGAGCATCGTTTTCATTGATCTCACCCATTTGGAAACGCAGACTATCTGAATGACTTAACTGCAACATATAATTGTAAGAGCTCTGTTTAACCTTCAATAATTCTCGTTGAAGAATAGCATCTAAGAAAACATCTGTTGCTTCCGCTCTGAGTTCCTGAAAGAAGTGGTTTAAAACCAAAGCTGTATGCTCGGCCTGACTTTTTGCCAAACGAACTCGTGCTCCTCGTTTGTTACCCAACTCTAGAGAATATTCTAATTCCACAGTATAGGTCTCGTATGTAGATTCAAAATTCACTTGAGGGTCTGGCATCACTTTAGCTGCAGAAATTTCAGCCTCTGCCATTTTCACATTATATTTTTCGACTAATAAATTCAAGTTAAATTGCCCCACATTATGTAAATATTCCCGATAAGTAATTGAGTTAGAGGTCATGTTATCCTGTGCTGTGGCATAAGTTTTCTGAAGCGAGAAACATATCAATATAAACAGTACAAATACAGTGCTTCTGATCCTATTTTTCTTCATTTTCATTCGTTTCTTTTTTGTTTTTTGTACTTAACTTAGATTCTACCAGATAATAAAATACAGGCAGAGCAAATAAGGTAATAACAGTGGAGAATAACAGTCCGTAAACAATTACAGTAGCTAAAGGGCGCTGTACATCAGACCCTATGCCTGTAGCCAAAGAGGCAGGCAGAAGACCTAACGCAGCAACGGTTGCAGTCATTAAAATGGGACGAAAACGATGACTCGCCCCACTTGTAACAGCATCGTAAAGATTCACTCCTTCTTTGCGTAATACATTGATATGTGAAACCAGAATAACTCCATTCTGTATAGCCACACCAAACAAAGCAATAAAACCCACTGCTGAAGAAACATTCAAAGTCATCCCTCTGACATTTAGAGCCAACATACCTCCAAAAAGAGCTAAAGGCACAATACATAAAACTAATCCTGCCTGACGAAACTTACCAAAAGTACCATAAAGCAAAACGAACATTACAGCTAGCACCAAAGGTACAATTACAGCCAAGCGAGAATAGGCTCTGTTCTGATTTTCAAACTGTCCGCCCCACTTAATATGGTATTTATGGTGATCGTATTGTACCTTTTTCTCTATTTGAACTTGTGCTTCTTTTAGAAAAGAGGAAAGATCTCGCCCCCTTAGGTTTAACTTAACGGTTAAGTGCCTTTGATTCATTTCGCGAGTAATGGTACTCTCTCCTGTACTAAGCTTTATATCGGTAACCTGAGATAATGGAATTTTAGCTCCAGTAGCAGAGGTTAACATCAAACCTGCTATTTTTTCAGGAGTATCACGAGCCTCTTCTTTATACTTACAAGTGATATCATAGACTCTATCTCCTTGGAATATCTGAGATATAGCTTTTCCACCTATGGCAATCTCAATCAGATCACTTACATCCGAAACATTTAACCCATAGCGTGCAATAGCATCTCTATCCATATGTATTTGCAACTGTGGTAGAGGTGGCTCCTGGTCAATATCTAAATCTACAGCTCCTTTAATACCTTCTAGGATTGTTAATATCTCGTTGGCAATACGTCTTGTCTCTTTAAAGTCATCACCGTACACCTTAACGACCAACTCACTGTGCGCTCCTGATATTTTATCCATAACACCATCTATCATTGGCTGACTGAAGCCCACACTGAAGCCGGGTAAAGTAGCATATTCCTGAGCTAATTCTTCAATTAAATCATCTTTCGTTTTTCCTCTTGCCCACTCTTTATAAGGTTTTATTCCAATAGAAACCTCCAAATGAGAAGAGGTAAAAGGGTCTGTTCCATCATCGTTACGTCCGGCTTGTACTCCAATATAGGTTACCTCTGGATATTTCATGGTTCGTTGACGTAAAGTATCTGAAAGTTCTTTTGATTTCTCTACTGTAATTCCCGGAGGAAGATTCACCTGTAACCAAATGGAACCTTCATCCAATGTAGGTAAGAACTCTTTACCTACACTTATAGCTAAACCTATAGCAGCTATAAAGACAATGATTACTGTAATAATAATTCTCTTTGGCTTAATAACAATGCGTTTGATAACCTCTGAATATTTTAGCATTAATTTCTCCAACCACTTATTGTGATAAATCTTCTTTGGTTTACGGTAAAGAGCAAAACCCAGTCCAGGAATCAAAAAAAGAGCCACTAGCAAAGCACCTAACAAAGCATATCCAACGGTAAATGCCATAGGTGTAAACAATTTCTTCTCCACACGCTCAAAAGCAAACAAAGGCAAGTAGGCTGTAATGATAATAATTGTGGCAAAAAGTATGGGTTTACCTACCTGTGTAGCACGTTTAGTTATCGTCATTTTATCGAACACCTTCTTCGGGTGATCCTCTCGTTCTTTCAGAATGGTTTCCATCATCACAATGGCACCGTCTACTATAATACCAAAATCAATCGCCCCAAGTGATAACAGATTGGCAGGTATATCCGTTAGATGCATCATGATAAAGGCGAATAAAAGAGACAAAGGAATTGTTATAGCTACCAAAATAGCTCCACGCCAATTACCCAGAAAGATGATAAGAATGATAATAACCAGCGACATCCCCTCAAGAAGAGTATGCGACACAGTATTAAGTGTTGTACTCACCAGTTCGGTTCGATCTAGAAAAGTATGTATATGTACCCCATCGGGCAAAATCTCACTATTTAGTTCTTCTACAGCTTCACTTATTCCGTTTAATACAATGGAAGGGTTTTCATGCTTCAACAACAGAACAATGCCTTCAATACAATCGGAATACTCACGTTGACGATCAGTATATCCAAAAACTCCTTTACGCTCTAAGTTACCATATTTAAGTTTACCTAAATCATTTAGAAAAATAGGAACTCCTTTTTCAGAACTTACCACAATATTACCTAAGTCATCTAAATCAGAGATCAAACCAATTCCTCTGATAACATAGCCCAAATCTCCTCTGTTAAGAATGCTTCCTCCCACATTGGAGTTATTATTTTCAATAGCCTCGGTAACATCTTTAAGGGAAAGGTTGTATTGTTCTAAGCTCAATGGATCTATCTCTATTTGATACTGTGTAGTTATTCCTCCAAAATTAGACACATCGGCAATTCCCGGAATTTGCTTAATACGGGGAATAATCACCCAGTTTTGTAAATCGGTCAATTCCCTTAAAGAGTGCTGATTACTCTCTATGATGTAACGATAAATTTCTCCAATTGGTGAAGTCAAGGGGTCAAGTTCAGCAGTGGCACCATAAGGTAAATCAACATCATTCAACCGTTCCTGTACTCGTTGCCTTCCCCAATAGTCTTCAACACCATCTTCAAAAACAATGGTTATAATAGACAAACCAAAGGTGCTTTTGCTACGCATGACATGCATACCCGGCAAACCATTCAACGCTCGTTCTATTGGGATGGTTATTTGCTGCTCTATTTCCTCCGCTGCCAATCCGGGAACCTGTGTTACTACTTGCGATGTAACATCTGCAATATCCGGATAAGCCTCAATGGACAGCTGTTTCCAAGAATAATAACCAAAGAGAGCCATAAGAATAAAAAGTGCAACTATAATCCATCTTTTCTCTATACTTAATAACATTAGATTTTTCTTCATCACCTTTTATTTTAGATAGTACCCACCCTCACTTATTATCTTATCACTTACGTTAAGTCCTTTGGTTACAATAACTTCATTATTCTTGGCTCCTTCCACCTCAACCACCGTACGTACAAACTTATTAGGTGCTATTTGAACAAAAACAAAACTATTGTTCTCTTCTTGCAACAACGCTTTTTCAGGAATCACAATACAATCTGCCGGTTTATCCAAAAAGTGAACAGTTGTATACATACCTAATTTCAGCAACCGATCTTTATTCTCACAAATAGATAAAACTTTAATTGAACGAGTTTCTTCATCTACAGCCTCATCAACATGAAAAACTTTTCCTTTAATTGATTTTCCGGGAAAAGCTGCAATGTTTATGTCCATTTCATCCCCTTCATGAATAAACCGAATGTCTTTCTCTTTCACTTGTGCTACAACCCACACTTCAGATAAATCAGCAACTACAGCAACCGGATCACTTTCTGTAGTTATATATTGTCCGACAATAATATTGTTTTCTATTACTATTCCATTTATTGGTGCACGAACCACTAAAGGTTGACCATGTACCATAGAGTTTATATCTGTTTGATAGATATCCAGTGCAGCTTTAACATTTTCATATTCTTTTTCTACAATAAGGAGTACGTTCTGTGCTTCTTCAAGTTCTTTTTGAGATCCCACACCATTTCTAATCAGATCTTGTTTACGTAGTAAATCTTTTTTTGCTAAACTAAGTTCTGATTGGGCTTGAAAAAACTCCTTTTGTGTGGATGTAAAATCAGGAGAAGTGATTTCAAAAAGAGGAGTACGGGCTTTTACACTTTGTCCTAAACTAACATACGACTTAACAACCCTACCGGAAAAAGGTGGGGCAACATACGCAAACTGAGTAGGAATGGCTTGTACAGTACCCGATGTAATGACTTCCTTTTCATAAGGTTTCAATTCAACCTCACGAACAACTATCTCATTTAAAAAGGTATTTCCTGTTATTGTTACTGTATCCTGACTAATAGTATATGGCTTTATCTCGGTTTCAGAAAATCGTTGCTTACAAGAAATAAATAGTAAAACAACAAGAAATCCTATTAGTATTTTTTCTTTATACATAAATCGTTGGTTTAGGCAATTCAACATCTTTCTTATAAAGTACAAAAGTAGTTTATCACACTTCCATCTGTGGTACAGATGGTATTAGAAAAGTATTAGAATCTGAATTTTATTCTAATATTCATCCAAAATGGCGCCCTTTTTCATAGACCTATTGTTACTGTTTATATTTTCAAAAACTAAGAACCTTTACTAAAACAAATAAGAGTAAATAAAAAAAGAAGAGTTCTAATCGTTGATTAAAAACTCTTCTTAAAAAAATCCTGTAGCACAAAAAAAATTAAGTAAGAAAACTTCAATATACACTATATATTGAAGTTGAATGAAAGTTTATGTTTCTTATAGACTACTGGATTTTATTAGATACAAATAAACAAATAATTAACTTTCTCTTGTGACTTCAGTCAATACCTTATTTAACGGATAAAATATTTCATTCGGGAACATAAATTATTTCACCATTTTCCAACTCATAGGCAATGCCCACTTTTCTTCCTTTTTTTTGTGAAGATGACTGATCATTGGAAGGTGTGTACTTATTTATCTTCCCGCCCTCTTTCGTTATAATCTCCATATTCTCTTTTCCAGGATTCTTCACAATGGTATAGTCCTCTTGAGTAAAGACTTCCGTCATATTCATGTGCATCACCATGGCAACCATTAATGCAACAGCAAAGACCATAGCAACATCGAACATATTAACAATAACACTTAGTGGATCGGTATCCTCTTCTTTTGAAAAGCGACTTATCCTACGCTGCCTTTTACTCATCTTCCTTATTCTTTGCGATTAATACTCTGGCTACATAATCCAAATTATTCACATCACGAGCATACCAGCGTTGCTTAAACTGAAGAGTTACTAAACCGGCAGCACTTACCACCAGACCAACTACTGTTGTAGCAAAAACTACCTGCATATTATAAGCCATACCCGAAATATCTCCTGTAGATAGACCTACTAAAGCAGGGCTCATGGCGATCAAAGTACCTATCAATCCAAGGATAGGTCCCATTTTAGCTAAAAGCTTTGAGGTTGAGGTATCTTTTTCTGCTTCATTCTCAAAATTATTTATTGAAAAATCAGCATAAGCATCGCTTACCGGACTATACAGTAAGTCTCTAAGATATTTAACAGATAAAGAATTGTCCACTGAAGGTAAAGAATCTTTTAAAACATGAATCGTTGAATGATCCAAGTCTTTTATTATAGCATTTAACTTTTTATCGTTCTTTCGTTTTACCATAAATTGGTTATAAAAACTACCTAACAGTAGAAGTGAACGAAGAAAGAGAAATAAAAGAATTAGAATATCCGGGATAAGTAAACTATTGGCTACCCAAAACAACACTTTAGAGATAACTTCCATGGAATAATATTTTTATTGATTTATTTTTTAATTTGTTTCTTGTGTTTCATCTTCCATTTCATTTTATTCCACACAAATCCAAGAATAAAAGAAACAGCAAACAGAAATACTGCAGTTAAAATAGCTTTGATATTAAATGGTTCCTTAACGGCTGCATAGGTAACATTACCATTCTCGGTTGTTATAAGTCCTATGATACAGACAAACAGACTAACCAAGAAATGAACCTCAAGCCTTAGTTCTCTTTCCGGATATAGTTTACGAACAAGAAGACTTAATGTTGGAAATGCAATACAAACCAATAATGCTAATCCGTATGAAATCTTAGTAAAAGCCATACCCGGTAACGCAAAAATCAATTGCGTTAACAGATAGAACAACACAGGGAAAATAAGCAGTCCCGGATAGATATAGAGAGGCTGAATTAGACGCTTTACTTTACGTCCAAATATTTGTCTTAGTGCCACAAAACAAAAGCCAAAACAAACAGCAGACTCAAGAGTGATTAATACCGCAGCATTTTGCATGACTCTTGTATTATTCAAATAGTCCGTTAATTGGGTTTTTGACTGTAAAATTGCATATTGGCAACTCCACAGAATAAATGCTGCACCTATAAGACCAAACAATGCCACTTGCCAAACTTTCCAAAAGCTAAGCTTCAGAATGCAATTGACAAATATGAAAACCATTAATATTTGTATAATCAGTTCCATTGTTATTTTTGAATGGGGACGTTAAGCATTAATTGTTTCTCTTTTAAAGCCTTATTGTTGTTTTCGTTTGTAACGCAAAAGCACCAGAAGTCCAATGAAGCACACCAAAACAATAGAGATCACCCAAAACGCACTCAATGAGTTCTTTTCACCATTCTCTTGTTGCACCACTTCCTGTTTTTTCAATACCGTACCATTCTGCTCCTCAAGATTTACTACACCACCATTTTTCATTTTCTCAAGTTGCTGTTTATATTCCACGGCTTGCACTTCTGTTGTTTTCTGAGCAATAAAGTCTTGCAATTTAATGTTCGATCCTGCAAAACCGGAACCACTGGCTCCAAACTCTTTCACTAAATCAGTATGTAACTGAGCTAAATGATTAAGTTGTTGATTGGTAGCTTTCCACATCCCTTTACGAGCAGTCTCCATCATTACGGCAGTTATTTCTTGTAAAGCCATAGGGTTTTGCTTTTTAAAGAACTGCTGAACACCTAAATCATAAGAGTCTTTAATGTATACTTCATAAAACTCATCCCACATTTCATTGTCTATCACATTAGGTTTCATTACATTCCAAGCATATGAATTAGTAACCACTTCGGTTATTTGAGCTGCACTGGAAGCCTTACCTTTCATCACTTCTTTTATATATGCAGGATTAAATACGGTTGAACGGGATTCCACGCCAATAGCTTCTTTTAGATCTTGCATTTTTACGTGATTGTGGTTGCGGTAATCTGCAAAATAAGCTTCAGGGTCTTTGCCTGTAACTTCACGAACAGCTAGATTTAATCCACCCATAAACTCAAAAACGTGGTCTAAGCTCAAGGCTCCCCATGTATTGCTTTGACGGGGTTGTACAACCACATCAGTATGATGTAGAACAGCACGAAGTAACCCGACATTATACTGCCCCCAATTTTTATTATTCCCATAAACTGCTCCCATATTATTGATATAGGTATCAGCTATTTCTCGTCCCTCTTCCCATTGATCTCCACTTTTCACCATTTCTTGTATACCTGTACCGTAACTACCATTCACTCCACCAAAAACACGCTGTGTAGATAGTTCCCTAGCATCTTTAGGAGGAATTCCTTGATCTACTAACTGACGTTCAATTTCTGTAGTACTCAATGACACATAATTTTCATATTCTTCTGCCGAAGCTAAAGCTGCCATATCTACAGCTCTCGAAATTAAATCTAAACGAGAGGCAGCCAAATCTCTGAATTGTCCGGATGTTTGTATCACTACATCGATACGTGGACGTCCTAATAGCTCGGATGAGATTAATTCAATATCAGAAACTCTTCCAAAGGCATCCCGAACAGGTTGTACACCTAACATATAAAGTGCCTGTGCTATAGTAGCCCCTTCACTCTCAATAAACTCACTACTCCAAAATGTATAACTAACTTTTTGAGGATATTTACCGTGCTGTTTCTGATATTGTTCTAAAGTAGCATCAACAAGGGCAACACCTTTATCCCAAGCTATTTCAGAAGGCGTAGATTCTGCATTGATGGAGTACAAGTTCTTCCCTGTAGGAGTAGCTGTAGGATTAGCTATGGCATCACCTCCGGAAGATGGAGCAACATATCCCCCATTCAAAGCATTCATCAACGCTTGTAATTCCATTTCAGGACTTTCTTTCAATGCTTTCTTATAATTGATAATATTATTCAGTGTTCGTTCCACTTCAAGTATTGCTCTAGCACGCTCTTTTTGTTCTTTGGTATATACAGCCAATTGAGGTCTTTCGGAAACCTTAGCCATTCCCGTTGGTTTAGACGGCTCAGTTTTTCTTGATGTATCGGGTTTTTCTTTATGCCCCATTTTTGGAATCCACGACGGATGTCCTCCTTTGGATAACTCTTTAGTTTTATCTTTAGGCAGACTTTCCATCATAGCCATCATACCTCTTTGGGGAGGAGTCAGAACACGTTTAGCTTCAGCTAAATCGTGAAGTGTAACATGGGATACGTTACATATAAAAGCACTATCTACCTCTCTACCGTTTAACACCTGATTCACTAATTTTTTAGCTGGTTCTAAATAGTGTTGAGAGAAAAAAGAAGAGCTTTTTAATTGATTCTGAGTTACTTTTCCTTTTAGTTTATCAAGTGTAGCTAAACTATAAGCTATGGGGTCAGCACTCATAGCCATTACTGACGAATGTATCTTCTCTTGTTCATACGGAACACCTGTAACATAAAGTTGTCCAGTCATTTTTTCATTCGCAATCTCCTCTGCAAAGTTTTCAATACGTTCAATCTCTTCTGTAGAATAGGGTGAAACCAAAAGACTATCTAATCGCAAATCTCTATGTAAGCCCATAGCAACAGCAATTTTCTTTACCTCTAAAGAAAATTTTTCCTGTAATGCTCCATCTGTTTTATAATAGTCTTGTATTTTATTTAGCAATGATCTGAATTGTGAACGCATCTCACTCTCCATAAAAGGAGGAGTTAAATAAGATACGACAGTTGCGTATGAACGTCGCTTAGCCATCATACTTTCCCCAATATTTCCAATGGTATAATAATAGAAATGAGGTAGAGCACCAACTAGTCTATCCGGCCAATCGTTACTACTTAATGCCACCTGTTTTTGAGGCGTAAACTCCAAACTTCCGTGCGTTCCAAAATGCAATAAAGCATCCGCCTTGAAAGCATACTGTGACCAAAGATAAGCCCCGATGTAGGTATGAGGAGGAGCTTGTTTTGCTCCGTGAACTATTGCAAAAGCATCATCTCCCAAAGCGGCCATAGGTTGTGGTAATAACGCCACATTACCCAACACAATGCGTGCTACAGCTAAATAATCAGAATTATCTTTTCTAACACTCATATAATTTCCGGGAGCCTCCCCATAAGCATTAACAACAGTAGTGTAAATCTCGGGAGAGATACTCTTCTTTATCCACGATTCATATTCACTTTTTTCAATCAATGCAGGGTTCCCTGTAGCTAAATATTCCTCAAAAGCCCCTTCTGCATAAGTATTTAATACAGCCCCTTGAGTCATTAAAAGCTCCTCAAAGTCCTGCTCTGTCGCAGGTAAGCCATCCACCTTATATCCCTCAGCTTTCATCCGTTTTAATAAGTTGTAAAGTGAAGGTACCGTTTCAAGCCCCTGTGCTGTTAAAGTTTCCTTTCCCGGTCCTTTGAAGTAGTAAATAGCTACTTTTTTCTCTTCATTTTTTTTCCGTTGAAGAGTTATAAAGTTAGATACAATCTCTGTAAAGTTTCTCAATCGGTCAGGAATTGCTTTAAATAAGTATAACCCCTCCTTGTTTACCTCTTGTGCATTAACCACATAAGGATAAATAACTCCATCCAATTCAGGCATTATCACACTTTGGGACATAAACCCACCAAACATTCCCATGGGATCGTTTTGCCACTCCTCTTCAGTTTGTAATATAGTTAAAGGAGCAAAGATTGGAATATTCCTCTCTTTCAGCCACTCAACAGCAGCATCAGCTTTTCCCATGGCCAGTCTACCGTGAGCAAAATAAACCACTGCATCGGGTTGAATCTGCTCCAAGAAATCAAGTCTTTTCAATAGGGAGAACACCGGATACACATTCATCCCTCGCTTTTGAAAGGAACGCATCATTTGGTTCATATTCTCCCGATTTCCACTAAAAGGATCATTTAATCCTCCAACAATAGCTATTTTAGCTCCTCCTGCACTGTAAAAACCATTTTGTTTTAGATAAGCTTCATAATCAGCAACCGTTGCAAAAGACAATTCTTCATCTAAATGATACAGAACATCAGAAGCACTTTCAACAACCGAATCAGCAGGGGTAACAAATAAGGTCTTATTATCAATCTGTTGACGAATGTATCGCGCCATATTCCGATAGTTTCTCTTATTACCATTCCGGAGATAAGCAGAGACTACACTTTGTTGGATACTATCTAAGTTACACAAATTATTTTCCGGGTTTGTGGCACCGTAGACCAAAACCGGAACCCCTTTATCCATAGTAGCTTGTAAAAGCTCTCGTTGCTCATTAGAGATATTCATCCCCATACCAAAGGCTAAAACAAAATCATAGCGACTGGCTTTATCCAGCTTATCTAAGGATAACACGTTATATTTCACAAAACCATCTTCATTGGATTGGATGATACTAGTGGTTTGAAATTGCTGAAAATTGAGTAATGCAATTTTTGTTGTCGAGCCTAATTGTTTCCAGGCTATCCAAACTAGAATAAGTACTAATACCAAGAAAAAACCAATGATACACTTTTTTTTATTCATTTTATTTAAATAGTTTTTCAACATCAATCGAGACACCTGCCGAGAAAGAAGCTCCTGTTGTTGGAGGTGAATTCAAGTAATAATAGGAAGGGACATAATTAAACAGGTTGTCAACGGCTAAGACCAAACTTATTCCTTTCCATATCCTTTGAGTCAAAGATAGTTTGCCCATAAAATAGCCGGGATAAGTAATCTCTTCCAAGGGAATCTGGGACGAAACTCGAGTTTTAACAGTATTCAACTTTGATAAATAACGTCCACTCAAAGCCACATTGAATCCATAATTTTTCCAGCTTTTACCATAATCAACACGAGCGGTAGCTGAATGTGGACGGGTATTAGACGCCCTAAGCTCCTCCTTTTTTATCTTTTCATGGGTGTAGTTATAAGAAATGCGAGCCGTAATACCACAAGGATATTTAGCCATAGCATTGGCCTCTATCCCGGTAATATGAACTTTTTTAGTATTCATATATTTTTTATTGTCCGAATCATCAAATTCGAAAGTGGCAATGCGATTCTTTACCTTATTGTAATATCCTGTAATGAGTAAATTATAATGTCCTTGGGTATATTCTGCTGTAAGAGAAAAATTATGACTTAACTCCGGTTTTAGGTCCGGGTTACCATAAATCATAAAAATATTAGCCATATCAAACTCCATATAGAGTTCCTTTAAGGTGGGAGCTCTAAATCCTCCTGCATAAGATGCACGTAAAGAACAATGATTCAATTTAAACATCAGTCCTATTTTTGAGGAGAAATGATCCATTTTAGCTTTAGAAAAATAATCATAACGCACACCCGCAATTAAATTAAACCAATCCAAAGGATTCCAATCCAGTTGAGCAAATCCATCAATAATATATTGATCATAACTGCCATTATCAGCAAACTGATAACTCATCAGGTAGTCGTGCATAAAATCTCCTCCAACAGTTAGGGTATGTTTATCCAAAAAGGTATAATTATATAAACCTCTTATACTATGCTGCGCATTTCTATAATTACGATTATCCTCTTTAGTAGCTAAGAGATAATCGCTTTTATCATACTGATCAAAAGTATAACCTAACTCAGCATTGCTCTTTTCATTGATGGTGTACTCACCCTTCAACCCCAAAGTATAACCACGATATCGATCATAGGTTGTTTGCTGTGCTTCCCTTTCACGGAAAGAGTAACCGGCACGACCTATAAGCTTCATCTGATTATTTATTTTATATTGGAGTCTCTCGTTCAGATTAAAGGTATTGTTGGCATATACCTTAGAATACAGACCATCGTTCTTCATTCTGTGTTCTGCTGAATGAGTACGTTGCACTGTGGTCATACTATTTAATTTACCCACATTGAACCCAAAGGCCCCCCCATAACGTTGTTTATTATGATCTGCAACACGTGCATTCACATTTGCAGACCAGGGCTCAGAAACTGTTCGACTAATCATATTCACTACACCTCCTACCGCACTTGACCCATACAGAGAAGATGCAGCTCCTTTAACTATTTCGATTCGCTCCACATTGTTTAGGTCTAAACGGCTATAATCAATATTGTTTAACGTTTCACCCGCTATGCGCTCCCCATCTACAAGAAAAAGAACAGAGTTACCTGCAAACCCTTGTAGGTTTAATGAAGTCTGCTGATTCATTTCATACGTAAACTCCACGCCGGGAAGCTCCGATTGCAATAACTCACCAATATGCGTTGCATCTGCTTTTTGTATTTCGGTCAAAGTAATTACCCGAGTAGGTATAGGTGTATCTTTTAGCAGCTTAGGAGTACGTGTTCCGGTTACAACTATCGTATTCAAGTTCACCACATCCTCTTGCAAACAAAAATCTAAAGTATCTGACTCTTTCCCTTTTAACTCTTTAACTTGAGGACTATATCCCATAGAAGATATTTTCAGGGTATAACTTTTATCATCGGGCAAGGTCAGTCTATAATATCCTTCAACATCGGTAATTGTACCAATATGCGTATTCTCTAACACATGAATGGTTGCACCAATCAACACTTCATTGTTTGTATCATATACTTTTCCCGAAATTGTTCGATCGGCTGAAGCTAAGAGAAAGAGAGAACTATAAAACAAAAGGCAGACGGATGCAACTATTTTTTGCATATTCATAAATAATAGAAATATATAAATCAAGAAAAAAATAAGTATATCGGCTCAACACATTCTACACTTGTAACATATAAAATGAAGCATAGATTAGGCAAGGCATCGAATAATCAAAACACAGAATAAGATAAAAATGAGAGAGGAGAGTTTAACGAATAAACTACTCAGAACTGTAGAGGTATTTTTAAAAATTCTCACTCTTATAAAAAACAAGTAAAAACAGCTAATTCCATCTCTAAAAAAGATAAAAAAACCTCAATCCGAATTAGCTGTTGCTTTATTAGGTGTAGTAAACTACTATTTACTCTTTTGCTTGGTACCTTTAAAAACTGCTATAATAGGAAAAGGCATAGGTTCTGGCTGAATGGTAAATTGAAGTTCACTCTCTTTGGTGTTAATCGTTCCCACTAATTTCCCTTTGATTACAAACGCATCACTCTTAGTATTTATTATACCTGACAGAGTATACGTGTCCTTAGCTGAGACTTCAACGTCAACATCACGAATCACAATATCTTTCAACCCCATATTTTGTAGTCCTGCAAACCCAACTAAGGTAACCTCTAGTTTATCATTATCTTGAGCTTTAATAGATACTTCATGATCTTTTATCGGATTTTGAGCATTCCCATTGACTGATAAATTCAGTACCCCTTTATGTACTCCAATTACAACTTCTTCAAGAGTAGCAGGAGCTAGGCTAAAAGTGACCGTTAAACCACCCATCACTGAAGGCACAGTAAAAACTAAATCAACATGTGTTTTATCGACATTTAGATTTCCATCTAATGTACAATCGTATTCTTTTTCTGCCTGTCCTTGCATTCCCATACGCACCTTACCATTCCCTTTTAAAGTATACACATCCGCCTTAAAAGACACCTCGGCAGCATCAATAGTAAAGGTACCCCACACAGAAGAGGTGAAAGCTATTTTGCTTGTACCATCTGCATTAGCTGTCAAAATTATTTTTTCATTTTTTGTAGTTTGTGGAGTCTCTGAATATTTATGTTTCGCTACACTAATTCCTTCATAGTTTCCTTGAACAACTTCTGCAGGGCTCTTGGGCGAATCATCATTATCACAAGATACCATTACTAATAATGCAAAAACCAACAATAGATTAAATTTGAGTTTCATTTTTTTTATTTTAATTTATTCCTCTTTTTTATTCCGTTCAGCTGATTGATATAGACATAGAATCAACACAACGATAACCTCACACTAACCATTTTAGATGGTATGGTTTAGGTTATAAACACGGATTAATTTTGAATGCAAAAATACGTTGAGTCTGGAGAGTTAACAATACCTATTTATTGCCAAAATAACACAACAAATACCTAGAAATAAGTAGAAGAAAACAAATAAAAACAGACAAACAAAACAGTAAATAGCTTGTTCTTTTTATGGTCTAAAGTGATATAAAAAAGGAGCACAACGCTAAAAGAAATAAAGTAATTGAGGTCAAAACAACAAGTAGCATAGAAGTCACCAAAGTGCGATTTTTTTTTAATTCAGTCGGTCTAGGACCAAAGGGTCGTCGGTCTAGGACTGAGGATTGCTCGGTCTAGGACCGAAGGGCTATCGGTCTAAGACCTCATAAAAGAAAGATGAGTTCTTACTCTATTTATTTGTTTTCTTTCTGAATATAAAACGAAAATAGAGACCCTGCTTTCTCTCATCGTTATCAACCCAATTCCTTCACGCACCAACAAAATAAAAATTCAAAATAATTCAACAAACCAAAAGAATAAAAAAAGGTGTCCCTATAATAGAGACACCTTATATATAAATACAAAAATCGATTCAACCGGAAAGCATTATTTCGTAGAACTTAAATTAAAAATCAATTTACCTCCCTCGATTAATTCTGTATGTGATATACGATACTTTTTCAATGATTTTCCATTAAGCACCATATTTTTGATGTATCTATCATCCGATTGATTGCGATTGGCTTCTATAACCAACTCTTTCTTCCCCCAATAATTGGTATCGAGTTGAATCGTAATTCGATCGAAAACAGGACTGGTCAAAGTATAATAGGGTACTCCGGGACAATCCGGATAGAAACCCATCATATTAAATACAGCCCATGCAGACATAGTACCAGTATCATCGTTACCGGGTATTCCATCGGGTTGAGTAGTATAATGTTTATCTAACAATCGTTGAATGTGATGTTGTGTACGCCACTCTTCTCCTTTAAAGTAACTAAACAAATAAGGATAAGCTATATCCGGTTCATTAGCAGGGTCATAATAACCCTTATCAAAAACCATTTCTAGTTTATCAATGAACTTTCTTTTTCCCCCCATTAACTTAGCTAAACCTAACACATCGTGAGGAACAAAAAAAGTATAGTTCCAAGCACTCCCTTCATGAAATCCGGGATTATCCTCAAAATCCATTCCTTGTTGTGGATTGAAGGGAGTTAAAAACTCCCCATTTGGAAGCCTGGGACGAAAGGTTCCATATTCAGGAGAGTAATAGTTTTTATATCCGAGCGATCTTTTTTTGAAAAGTTGTGCATCCTCCTTCTTACCTAAAGCTTCGGCCAACTGTGATAAAGAATAATCAGCCACATAATACTCCAAGGCGTGTGATACCGAATTATCAAATTCACTGCGAAGTGGAACATAACCCAGTTTCGTATAATCGTTATTGTCAGGACGCATTCGGTTAAAATCGCCCTTTAATGAAGCATAGTAGGAGTCAGGCAATGCACCTCCCCGTCTAACGGTATCCGTGGTATAAGTGATTCCCGGCATCGTTGCCGATTTATAAAATCCTTCATAGGCCGTATCAATATCAAAATCGCGTAACCCTTTCAGCCACGTATCAGTAATTACCGGAATAGAAGGGTCACCCTCCATAGTCCAGGTTTCTCTTCCATATAACTCCCATTTTGGCATCCACCCCCACTCTTTATACATATCAATCATTGAGCGAACCATATCCAGCTGACGATCAGGCCATACCAAAGTCATCAGTTGATGTAAGTTACGATAGGTATCCCATAACGAGAATACCGTATAACGTGTGTTTTCAGTCTTTAGAATCTGGGCACTCTCCATTGCCAGATACTCTCCATTTACATCGTTCAACACATTGGGATGCATCAAAGTGTGATAAAGGGCAGTATAGAATACTGTTTTTTGACTATCTGTACCACCTTCCACCAAAATGCGAGACAAATCATCATTCCACATTTTCTTCGCTTGATTATGAATTGCATCAAAAGAATGGTTTCTTGTTTCTTTATCTAAATTTAGTCTTGCATTTTCTATACTAACAAAGGAAACTCCTATCTGAACTTCCACTTGTTCTTTATCTTTAACACCAAAACTAAACCAAGCACCTACATCATCACCCGCTATGTCTTTATGATATTTGTCGTAGATTTTATAACGTCCCTGATCAACATCCCATTGAGCTTTAACTCCCTCCATAGGACGTTGTTTCTTCCAAAATCCGCTTTGTATCGCATCTTTTCCTACTACTCGCATCACAAAGTAAATTGGAAAGACAGCTTGTGAGTTATAGCAAAAAGTCCCTAGCATTTTCATTCCTTCTACCTCATTCATTCCATTGAAACGAATAAAAGCACCCGATTCATTGGTTAAGCCTTGCCCTAAATTGAGTAGAATATTTGCTTCTCCTTCAGTAAAAGTATAACGATGAACTCCTACACGAGTCGTTGCTGTTACTTCGGTTAAAATATTATATTTACTTAGGTAATTGGAGTAATAACCCGGCGAAGCTTTCTCTTGAGTGTAACGGCTTCCATAACTGGCATAATTAACATCCAACTCACCCATAGTAGGCATGATCAATAATGAACCTAAATCGGGACATCCCACTCCACTTAAATTTACATGGGAATAACCGGTAAAAAACACATTATGATACTCGTAAGGCGTTGACCACCAACGCGCATCTTTATCATACACATTATCCTCACTCCCCATCACATTAAAAGGTACTACTGACATCATTCCATTAGGAATAACAGCACCCGGATGAGTTGTTCCAAAATTGGTGGTACCAATAAATGGATCAACCCAATCCACAGGTTGTTTCACTTGTGCCAACAGGCTTAAGAAAGTAGTAAAAAATGCGAGGGATAAAACTAAAAGTTTCCTCATTCGCTCTCTTTTTACAATATATTTGTACGTTTAGTAAATTCTACGATTTCATCTATGTATCCAAATGCAACTCCGGTAACAGTATCAGCACAGCCATAATAAACAGCAATACGACCTGTTTCGGGATCGTGTAATGCAGCACAAGGGAAGGTTACATTGGGTACATCTCCCGCCAACTCATAAATTTCACGTGGAGCAATTAAGTAGGGACCACTACGTGCAGTCATTTTCCAAGGCTCATCCAGGTCTAATAAAGCAGATCCAAAGCTATAAACATATCCGTTAGCAGAGCGTAACACTCCATGATAAATCATGAGCCAACCTTCTGATGTTTCAATAGGTATAGGTCCTGCCCCCACTTTCATACACTGCCAAGCACTTACTTCAAAAGCTGCAGGTGCCATAACGTGTCTGTGACGTCCCCAAAACTCCATATCGGGAGATTCACTATAGAAAATATCACCAAAAGCTGTATGTCCATTATCACTAGGACGACTAACCATTGCAAATCGACCATTAATTTTGCGAGGGAACATTACTCCATTACGATTGAAAGGCAAGAACGCATTTTCAAACTGATGGAACGTTTTAAAGTCTGTGGTCCAAGCACAACCAATGGTTGGTCCGTGATAGCCATTACACCAAGTCACATAAAAACGATCTTCAATCCAAGTTACTCGAGGATCATATCCATAAACCCACTCACCTACCTCAGGATCGGCACCCACCAATTTTATATCTTCTTCCTCGATATCCCAATTCAGTCCATCTTTGCTAAATCCTACATGAAGACGCATGCGACGATTGGTATCATCACAACGAAAAACTCCGGCATAACCATCTTCAAAAGGAACGACTGCACTATTAAAGATACTATTTGATGTACTTAATGCGTCACGTCCAATAATAGGATTGGCAGAATAACGCCACATTACATCTTTACATCCGGCTGGACGATCTTCCCATGGCATATTAGGTAATGCTTGACCTTCAATTTTAATTTTTGTTTTCATTCTTTGTTTTTTAAGGTGATTTATATGTTAATTGGTTTTATTCGTCACTTGCAGCTAACTCTTTATCTGAGTATTGAAAGGGGATGATTCGGGAAACAATAAGTGCAGGAATCATAACTATTGCTACTACAACGAAGAACTGCTTGTATCCCAACCAGTCGCTTAGTAATCCACTCACCATACCTGCAAACATATAGCCCAGATTCATAATGCCAGAAGCAAAGGCATAATGAGCCATTTTATGTTCTCCGGGAGCTACTTGCTGCATCATAAATAAGGTTAAACCAACAAATCCAAATCCATAACCAAAATACTCACAGGTTACAGCTGAACCAATTAGGAATATATTGGATGGCTGGAAAGTGGCTAATAACAAATAGATTAAAAAGGGTAAGTTAATGGCACAACACAAAATAAATATGGTTTTCTTCAACCCTTTGGCAGAGATATAATATCCGGCTAAAATAGAACCCGCAATAAAAGCTACTGTTCCAAAGGTTCCATTAATTAAGCCAATGTATTTGATATCCAATGCAAGACCTCCATTTTCGACAGGTGCTTTTAAGAAAAGGGGTAAGATTTTAATGGCTAACCCTTCGGCTAATCGATAAAGAATAATGAAAAGGATATAGAAGTAGATGTGTTTTTTTTGGAAAAAAGTAACGAAAACACTTTTAAAAGACTTCCACCCTTCTTCAAAAGTGTGAATGGATACGGCGTGTACTCCTCCGGATGGTAAAACCCGACTATGCCATAAACTTAAGATAATCATCACGACGGCACACACCCCCATAACAAGCATCCAGGCATGAACAATGCCTAAACTATCTTTTAACATCCCGGCTACAAAAACCAACCCTCCGTTAGCAACTACTTTTGCGATATTGAAAAAAGCTCCTTGCCAACCAATGTATCGAGCTTGCGTTTGATTATCTAATTCGCTCATATAAACTCCATCGGTAGCAATATCGTGTGTTGCACCACTGATTGCAGCAACTCCCATTAGTGCAATGGAATAGGTAAAGAAGTTGGGTAAAGGAAGGCTAAGAGCAATTAAAGCAAAACAGAGACCGGTAATCATTTGAGTACCTACCACAAAATACTTCTTGGTTTTGAACATTTCCAGAAAAGGACTCCATAAAGGTTTTAAACTCCAGGGTAGAATAATTAATGAAGTCCAAAAAGCTACCTGCCTATCTGTTATTCCCATTTCGGAAAACATAATGACTGAGACTAATTGAATCATAACAAAGGGTAACCCCATACCAAAATAAACAGTAGGCACCCATTTCAAAGGGTTTGTAGATGGTTTATGCATTTTTGTGTATTAGTATAATTAAAGTATAACGATTCAAAGATAATCAATTTCATTTTGTATAAACAAACCGTTTCTATTAATTTATTATTATTACGTTTGTAAATAGCCTTTCCACACCAGCTGGTTGTATATAATAGGAGAATAATAAACAAACCTAGGTTAAGATAATCTTTAAAAACAACCTTGAGGATAGATGTCAAAAGCAAATTGATCACCACTCATGTGG
>CAZGUI010000003.1:34315-84356 GCA_964528875.1 uncultured Bacteroides sp.
ATGGTGAATTTAGAGAAAGATAGTGAGGAGAAGTATAATAAGGAGTCAAATATTGGTGTCCCACACAAAGGGGAATAATTAACCTTAATTAACATCCATATATCTTATATAAGATACCATTATTAACTATCTTTATCAATAGAATATAAATTTAGATACAATATATAAAATGAACCTTAAAAAATTCACAAAATACATTAAGATCCTGGCGATGATAGTTTGTATCCCCATATTTAAAATTCCTGTAACAGAGTTTTGGAAGGAAAGACTTAGAATCGAAGAAGGCACTTTTTACTCATTTATATTCCAGGCTGTTGATTTTTTATTACTATGCCTATTATTGACTTTTTTCTATAAATTATTAGACATAAATAAGAAGAAGGATATGCCAAATAAATAATAAATAAGCACAAGAATTATGCGATAAACAAAAATATAACAAACTAGATTCTCTTACTTTCTTTGTGTGGTAACAAAGATAAAAAACAAGAAAGCAGCAGCCTAATATTCAAATTAGACTACTACTTTTTACTTATTTAAATAAGTACTATAATTTCGAAGAAATATCTTCAACAAGTTAAGATCATTAAAGATGTATTAATTTACTGCTTCCTGTTATCTCCAGTTCACGTAGATAACTATTACTGAACATAGCTCCGACAAAACCAAGGACCCCTCCTAACCATCTGCCTCCATTTACTTGTTCCAATTCTTGAGCATTTAGCTCCATTAAATTATTTGTTCAAATTAATAATAAAATAAAGACAATGTATTTTCGAGCGAGGGTGTTCATAACATTTAATTGATTGACAAATAGTTAAATACATCTATTTAGCAAATCTAGAGCAACTTCTTTTCAAGCAATTTATTAATGCACTATGAGTCAATTTATTATAATTTCGTCTGTAAACAACCAAGCTCCTTCCCGACCAATAGCTTGTGCTACATATCGTATATAACGAGCTTCTGTTTTTCCCTCCCATCCAAAATCTTTGAGAATATAACCGGTCTGATCAATGGCTATATCGTGAGTGATGGTAGCTAATAACTCAAAGTTTTCATTATCTATTGAGGTATAGATATTAACCTCTTTAGGCAACCATATCCAAGCATGATGTTCTTGCATAAATGTAGCAGTTATACTTTGAATAGGTATTACCTTCTCTAAATCAATGGTAACATCAAAATCCAAATCAAGTACTGCCTGCCATCTTCCATCTGCATAAGACCAGGTGCCTCTCTTTCCATCGGTTAAAGTCAACTCTTTATCTGCGGCATAATTCTTATGAAAGCTATTTTTGTAACTAACCGGTTTATGAAGCCCCAAATGGGTAACATCTTCAAAAGACTCTTTACGATCTCCTATTTCATGGGCAATATCATAAGCATTTACTCCTTTTGACTTTAGAAACTCCACAGCAGGAATCACTCTTTTTCTAAAACTGCTCAAATCCTTTTTCTCTGGAGCAGTCCAAGCCACCTCGGCTAAAGCCAAAAGTCTAGGATACATCATCATTTCCGTGTGTTCATCGGTAGCTATCCATTCACGCCATAAGTTAGCCTGAACGCCCAATATCAAAGATGAATTTTCTTTGATAGATTCAGGAACAGGATTGTATTGATAGACTTTATTTAAAGGTAGGTAACCTGACATGGCATCGGGTTGAAAAGGAGGTGCATCTTGATAACTATCAATATAACAATAACCTCCCGGAGTCATTATCACTTCATGCCCCGACTCTACAGCTTTAATACCTCCTTCTTCTCCTCTCCAACTCATAACCACAGCATTGGGAGCTACTCCTCCTTCTAGTATCTCATCCCACCCAATGAGTTTCTTTCCATTATCATTTAAGAATTCAGCAATCCTATGAATAAGGTAACTTTGTAGTTCATCTTCATTATTTAATTGATTTTCTTTCATTCGTCTCTGGCATTTTACACACTTACGCCAGGCATCATGTGCAGCCTCATCCCCACCAATATGAATATATGGGGAAGGGAAAAGTTCCATAACCTCTTTCAACACATCGGTTAGGAACACAAACGTGTCCTCATTACCAATGCAAAATTCCGAGTTCACCCCTTTTTCCCCGGAACAAGACAAGTGGGGATATACGGTTAACACCTCTTCTGAATGTCCGGGCATCTCAATCTCCGGAATTACTGTAATGTAACGTTCAGCGGCATATTGCACTACTTCTTTTACCTCTTCTTGCGTATAATAACCTCCGTATGCCGTAGGATTATCTTTTGTTGTGAAAGGTTTTCCTTCCTCACTCCATGTTTTATAATCTTTAATTGCTCTCCAGGCGGCAACCTCTGTAAGCTCAGGATATTTTTGGATTTGTAATCTCCACCCTGCTCCATCGGTTAAATGCCAATGAAAAGTATTCAACTTATAGTATGCCATGATATCCAAGTGTTTTTTAATAAATTCTATGGAGGCAAAATGCCTGGAAGCATCGAGCATAAACCCTCTGTATTTAAACCGAGGAGTATCATTTATGATCACACAAGGAATGGTTTTAGTTGTATTGGAGTTTATCAACTGGAACAATGACTGTAAGCCATAAAAAATCCCCGCACCACTTTTTGCCTCAACTAAGATATTGGCATTGGTTACTGTTAATCGATAACCTTCATCAGTATCTATAGCATCAGTAGTCAATAATTTTAGATTGCCCTTTTGCTCTACTTCTGTACGCTCTACAATCAAACTAGTTTGATTGATGTAATTCAAAAAATAGGTTTGTTCTTCAACACTCAAATTTGTATAAACAGAAAGAGGTGTAGAAAAGTTAAACTCTCCTTTTTGAAAAGTAAGATTAAGAGGTTCGGGTATAATCACATTTTCTTGAACTTTTCTTTCTGTACAAGAAAAAACAAAGAGCAGCCCACATAAATAGATAAAGGTGTTTTTCATAATCAATCTTGTTATAAAATCAGTTCGTTGCTTAAAGATAGGTTTAAAAAACCTAACAACCGGTAAGTTTTCTTTTTTAGGAAATCTTTAATCATTACATTAGAAGCCGTAATGATTAATAAGAATAAAATGAAGAAAACCCTTTTAACCTTAGTTTCGCTCTTTCTTACTCTACTGGCTATT
This sequence comes from uncultured Bacteroides sp., assembly GCA_964528875.1. Lineage (GTDB taxonomy): Bacteria > Bacteroidota > Bacteroidia > Bacteroidales > Bacteroidaceae > Bacteroides_E. Next base: position 37,425 of record CAZGUI010000003.1, read on the forward strand.
GCAAATAACTACCCACATCAAAGCAATGTACTGTGGGTAACAACACCTAGTCATACCGACTGGTTATACAAAACAGGAGAAAAAGCAACTGTTTCTGTTCAAGTATATGAATATGGCATCTTGTTAGATGACAAAGAAATTGAATACGCCATTGGACAAGATTGTCTAGATACAGATACCAAAGGGACAATCAAGCTGAAGAAAGGAAAAGCAGAAATCTCACTGGGAACAATGAATAAACCCGGATTTCGAGACTGTCAAATGAGTATTCAGCTGGAGGGAAAGACCTATAAGCATCACATCAAAGTAGGGTTTTCTCCCGAAAGAATCGCTCCTTACACACAAATGCCTCAGGATTTTAAAGATTACTGGAAAGAGGTACTCGTAGAGCAGGAGAATTGTCCTATGATTCCGGAAGTAAAATACATAGAAGAATTCTCTTCAGACAAAGTGGTTTGTTATTTAGTAAAATTACAATGTTATAAACCCGGTTTCTTCGTTTACGGTTACCTCACTAAACCTCGTAAAGAAGGTAAATATCCCCTTGTAATATCCCCTCCGGGTGCAGGAATTAAGCCAATGAACCCTATGAAAACCATATTCTATGCTGAAAACGGATGTATACGGTTTGATATGGAGATTCATGGTATCAACCCTTCTTTAGATGCAGCGACTTACAAGGACATTACCCAATCTTTTGGCAATCATCACCCCAATGGCTATTTAGCTAACGGAATACATAATCGTGACACTTACTATATGAAAAAGGTGTATGCAGGTTGCGTTCGAGCAGTTGATTTTCTCACTACTATCCCCGAATGGGATGGTACAAATATAATTGCTCAAGGGGGAAGTCAAGGAGGGGCTTTAGCTTTAGTCGTTGCCGGCCTAGACTCTAGAATTACAGCTTGCGTTGCTAATCACCCTGCATTATCGGATATGGCTGCCTATGCTGAAAAAGGACGTACAGGAGGTTATCCACATTTTAACAGAAAATACAAAGGAGTTGAACTAACTCCAAACGTTATTCAAACACTTTCGTATTATGATGTTGTTAACTTTGCACGTTGCATCTCGGTTCCGGTCTTTATGACTTGGGGATACAATGATAATGTTTGTCCTCCAACCACTAGTTATGCTGTTTACAATGTATTAACAACTCCAAAGAAAGCTCTAATTACTCCGGTTAACGAACATTGGGTATCTACAGATACACGATATGTTCAACTGGAATGGATAAAAGAGCAACTCAAGTAATCATTGAAAGCTTTAAGGATCAGTTTTATCACAAGTTTATCTAATCAATTGATAAACTTGTGATAATTTTCCATGTTGAATAAAAGTAATTAAGTAAGGGCATTATGCATACAAATGAAAGATTCTATTCATCATCTGCCATTTTTCATCCGAAGTAGCATCTTCTTTACATAACTGAAACATACTCATATAATGTTCCCACTCCTCTTGTTTGGGAAGTGTAGCCAACTTTTTCATTGCCACCTCCCAATTGAAATTGAGAGGAACTTCCACAATCATAAATAAACGATAATCTACAATATAGATTTCCATCTCTAATATTCCCACCTCTCGGATACCTTCTAAGACTTCAGGCCAAACTTCAGATTCACTATGGCGCTTAATATACTCTTTTATTAACTTTGGATCATTTCTTAAATCCATTGTTTGACAATATCTCTTTATCGGTTCTCTATACTCTTTAACCTTATAACCTTTCATCTCCTATCTAAATTAGAATCAATATTCCAAGATATAAGGAGAATATGAATTTAAAAAGTTTTCAGCCAAACTCTTACTCTGTGATTCTTCTTTTTTAACAAGTTGAGTAATAAGAGTACATAAAAGAAGCATTATAAACATTCCGGATTAATAGACTATAGTCTTAAAAATAGTCTCAGTATTTTTCTCCTTTTATCGGTCTAGGACTGAAGGCTTGTCGGTCTAGGACTGAAGGGCTCTCGGTCTAGGACCGAACACCCTGCGGTCTAGGACCGTCTCAGAAGAAACAGAACCAAGCAGACTAATAAACCTAAACTTCATTGAAGCAAAGAAATAAATACACACCTTTTTCCTCTCCTTTTTTGTTGTTCTTGAAAATAGAACTACATTCGTTCTAAATTGTCATAACTATATAAATTAGCTATGAAGACTATTAACTTTGTTTTTATATTTTTCCTCTTATTACCACTAACTCTTTTTGCCGAGGGTAGCTACTTTTTTTCTCATATTTCTTCAGAACAAGGGTTATCACAATTAACAGTAACCTCTATCTTACAAGATCACGAAGGGTTTATGTGGTTTGGTACACGCAATGGGCTAAACAAATATGACGGATACACTTTTGATGTATATCAACACGACCCAAACAACAGAAAAAGTCTAAGTGATAATCACATCTTATGCTTAACCGAGGATAACGAAAAGAATCTATGGATAGGTACCAATAGTGGATTGAACAAATTAACGTATACCACTCAAGAGATTGAACGTTTTTTTAGCTTAAATGACAGCACCACTCTTTCCAGCAGCTCCATTCTTTCTCTTTACACTGACCTTGAAGGAGATGTGTGGATTGGAACTTTTAGTGGGCTTAACAAATACAATAAAGCGAATCATACTTTTGAGCGAATTAACATAGATAAAAGAACAAAAGATCAAATCAATACCATTATTGGTAAAGATCATATGCTATATCTGGGTACAACTCACCAAGGAGTAATAAGCTATAACACCAAAACTCGCGAAGTAAAAAGCATAACCCATACAGAAGAATATAAAAACATTCGATCTCTCTTTCTGGATAAAAACAACAACTTATGGATAGGAACATATAACCACGGAGTTTTAGTTTTATCTCCCTCGGGCGAAATTCAAGCTCGCTACTCCACATCCAACGGATTAAGCAGTAACTATATCCGAAGCATCAACCAATCCCCCAATGGAAACATGCTCATTGGTTCCTTCAATGGCTTGAATGTTTTAGACCTTCAAACGCAAAAGATTACTCCCTATAAAGCAGAAGGACAATTAAATGGAAGCATTAGCCACAACTCCATCTATAATATTTTTATTGACAAGAACCAAACCTTATGGATTGGCACGTATGGTGGTGGTGTAAACTATTATACACCGTATGCCAACAAGTTTCAATTCTACAATTTCTTACAAGAGCAAAAAAAGGCCTTTGGTATTAAAGGTCCAATTGTTGAGACAAAAAACAGCATCTACATTGCTACTGAAGGAAGTGGTTTAATAGAAATGTATAAACCAATTAACCAGAAATATCAATTTGATTTTTATAAAATATCCGAACACTTTTTTTCACATAACATTTTAAAGTCACTCTATTTAGAAGGAGATAAGATTTTCTGTGGAACTAACCTTGGTACTATCTACATCTTTGACACACAGTCCAAAAAGTTTACTCTGTTCTACGATTTCAAATCAGAAAAGGCTATCTATCAGATAGGTAGAAATAGCTTTGGAGAGTTATATGCTGCAGGAGTGAATGAAATTGGCTTTACCTTTTTCACCAAAGAGGGTAAAATACGGAATTCATTTAAAACAAAGAATCAATCTTCCTTTACCTTTAAAGATACTCGTTGTATACTTGAAATTGAAAAAGGAAGATATCTCATTGGCACACGAAACAATGGATTGTATGATTTTAATGAAACAACCGGAGAAATTAAACAATACTTAAAAACGCTCAACAGTATTCCCGAACGGACCATTCCTAAGAACTACATAACTAGCATTATTAAAGACCACAAGGGGCAAATTTGGATTGGCACCTATGGTGGAGGAATTGCATTATTTAATAGAGAAAAAGCAACTTTCACCACTTACAACCAAACGGATGGTCTATTAAGCAATAGCATTTGCGCATTAGTGGAGGATGAAAATCACCATTTATGGATTAGTAGCTTGTCGGGGATAAGCAAGATGAACTTAGAGACACACGAAATTGTAAATTATGATTACTCCAGTGGTATCTCTGTAAATGAATTTACACCTCATTCAGGTACTCAACTATTAAATGGAAGGGTTGTATTTAGTGGAAACAATGGAATCATTGCTTTCAACCCGAATCAAATGGAGGTTAATCCACACATTCCACCTGTTGTATTAAGAAATCTCTTTATCAACAACAACAAAATAATTCCTGGGGCTCCGGATGGCGTACTCACTAATGAAATAGCTACACAGAATCAGATCACACTCAACCACAATCAAACGAATATAGCCATTGAATACAGTAGCTTAAACTATGTTCTACCGAATAAAAATCAGTATAAATATCAACTGAAAGGCTTTGATAAAGAGTGGAACGATGCCGGTAACAGACGAATAGCCTACTACACTAATATTCCTCCCGGCACCTATACATTTATTGTAAAAGCATCCAACAATGATGAGGTATGGAATGATGCTGGAACTTCTATAGAAATCATCGTACGCCCCCCTTTCTGGAAAACTTGGTGGGCATACACACTGTATGTCTTGTTTCTAGGAGCAATACTCTACATTATTCTCAGATACTACAATGAACGTAAGCAGTTGGAGAGTAAAATAAAACTAGAGCAAGCCAAAGCTGAAACTCAAAGAGAGTTTAATGAAACAAGAAATCGCTTATTCACAAATTTCTCTCACGAGCTAAGAACACCCTTAACGCTGATCATGAGTCCATTACGAGGAATGATTGAGAAGGGAGAAAACTTACCCCTTCAAGTTCAAGAACAGCACAAACTAATGTATAACAACACCTTAAGATTGCTCCGTTTGGTAAATAACCTAATGGATTTTCAAAAGAAAGAAAGTGGAATACTCACCCTCTCACCTCAATCTTATGATTTCATTGTTTTTTCGGAGGAGCTAGTACAACTTTTTACCCAACTGGCAACTTCAAGAAAAATAACATTGAATTTTATACACCAAATTGATCACTTAAACTATCTCTTTGACTTAGGATTAATGGAAAAAGTGTTTTTCAACCTTCTTTCCAATGCTTTTAAGAATGTACCCGATGGAGGAACAGTCGAAGTAGCATTGCACTTTAAACAACTCTCTGAATTGCAAAAACAATATCCAGAAAAAGGAAAACATTACACAAATGATAAATTAAGGTACATCTTATTGGAGTTCAAGGATTCAGGCGAAGGTATTCCAACTGAACAATTAGAAGACATCTTTATGCCTTTTTATCAGGTTGCACAAAATAAACATTCTATGTCTGGTACAGGGCTAGGGTTAAGTTTGAGTAAATCCATAATAGAACTGCATGAGGGTATTATTTGGGCTGAAAACCAAACCAATGGAGGTGCGGTGTTTATCTGTGTTTTGCCTTATGACGAGGAACTGCATAAAGACCTACCACTAATGGAACAGGAAGATTATGATGGGTTATTTTTACAACAAAACATAGAGCTTCCAAGAAAAAGCTCTACTCTTCCTCTTTATTCTCCCAATAAAAAACACACGGTCTTAGTCGTTGAAGACAATGTGGATGTTCAGGAGTATATAGCATCGTGTCTATCGGAATACAATGTTATTTTAGCTTCTAACGGAAATGAAGGAGTGGAAAAAGCAATAGAAAAGCAGCCTGACATCATTGTTTCAGATTTAATGATGCCTAAAATGGATGGCATGGAGATGACATCTATCCTAAAACACAACATACGCACCAGTCATATTCCTATTATACTGCTTACTGCACGTACGATGTCAAAAGATATCCAAGAAGGTTATGATACAGGTGCAGATGACTATATAACTAAACCTTTTGATGAAACACTATTAGTTACAAGGGTTAAAAATCTCATTGCCAATCGTGAAAAACTAAAAGAAATCTATGGAAAGGATTTTTCTTTAGACACCTTAGGCATTGAAGTTTCTTCTCTAGATGAACAGTTCATTCAGAAACTACATAAAATAATGGAGGAAAACCTTTCGAATGCTCAATTCAGTTTAGATTTTCTCAGTCAAGAAATAGGAATGAGTAAAGCGACTCTCTATCGCAAGGTGAAATCGATAACAGACCTTACCCCCAATGAATTCATACGAAATTACCGACTGGAAATTGCAGCCAAATTATTACAAGAAACACAACTCCCTATTTCTGAAGTATATGTTTCTGTTGGCTTTAACAGCATAGCCTATTTCTCTACTTGTTTCAAGAATCGTTATGGGGTATCACCTACTGAGTATATGTCAAAAAGTAAACGAATAAACTAACCTACAGCTATTAATAGGTAGGAATAATGGATTTTTGAAAAAGATTGAATTGATATTGAAACTCAGTCTTGTTTATCTTCTTGATTTTTGTAGTAGTATAATACTTCAAAAATCAAACTATGAACAAGCATCTATATTTTCTGCTTATTTTAAGTCTTTTCTTCTGTTCTTGTAATCACCATTCAACAGATAAAAATACAACCTCAAAAGGATTTGAGTTTGCTACTGCACAGCTGAAATTTGCAATAGCCGAAATAAACAAAACAACCTCCGATTCTACTCATAAGTCAATATCTGAAAACAAGATTCCGGTTTCACCCCGCTCTATGGATAGTCAGGGGAATCTAATAATGGTCCCTTCACGAGACTGGACCAGTGGTTTTTTCCCTGGAGAACTATGGTATATGTATGAGTACACAAAAGACTCCTATTGGAAAGAGATGGCACAACAATATAGTGCCCCCATTGAGCAAGAAAAAAGAAATGGTAAAACCCACGATATGGGTTTCAAAGTGTATTGTAGTTTTGGCAATGGCTATCGATTAACAAACGATGAAAGTTATAAAAGTATTTTATTAGAGTCTGCTAATACACTGATTACTCGATATAAGCCTAATGCGAAAATCATACGCTCATGGGATCATAATAAAGACAAGTGGCAATGTCCGGTCATCATAGATAATATGATGAACTTGGAACTACTTTTCTGGGCATTCAAAGAAACCAACGACCCTACTTATTATAACATAGCAGTAGATCACGCTACAACCACATTAAAGAATCACTTTAGACCCGATTATAGTTCCTATCATGTTATTGATTATGATACCATTACCGGAGAAGTATTAAAAAGGAATACCCATCAAGGTTATGCACACGAGTCAGCATGGTCTAGAGGACAAGCATGGGCAGTTTATGGCTATACAATGTGCTATAGGGAAACAGGAAATATAGAGTTTTTAGAAATAGCAAAAAATGTAGTTCAATATATTTTCAATCACCCCAACTTACCACAAGATCTTATTCCTTACTGGGATTATGATGCACCAGAAATTCCCAATGAACCCAGAGATGTATCGGCAGCAACAGTAACTGCTTCAGCACTTTATGAGCTAAGTCTATACGATGAGGAAAACGCATCACAATATAAAAAATGGGCAGATACCATCTTAAATAATTTAGCCTCAAACTATCACGCAAAAACCAATGGAGATTGTGGATTCCTGTTACTACATAGCACAGGATCAAAACCAGGTAATTTTGAAGTAGATGCCCCATTGGTTTATGCCGATTATTATTATTTAGAAGCATTAATTAGAAAACAAAAAATAGAAGACCATAGTCCTCTTTTTAACTAACACCCTTAGATAGACATTCAGTATGAACAAGAAAAACAAAATCTTACAAAATCTCTTTATCCTCTTTGCATTTTTAAGTATAGCAGGATCGGGTATGGCGCAAATAAACTATCCCAACAAACAGCGCTTAAACGACGATTGGCTGTTCTTACAGTCAGACCTTGGCAGCATTTGGGAAGCTGTTCGTCCGGCAGTCAAAGGGGCTTCCGAAACAGTTCCATTATGGAACAAGGTAACACTGCCGCATTGTTTTAATGCAGAAGATGCAGTAGACCCCGATAAAAACTATTATCAAGGACCGGGTTGGTATAAGATGATGCTTAAAGTAGACAACCCTTATGCTAACGGCAGAACGCTTTTACACTTTGAGGGTGCGGGTCAAAAAACCGAGGTATATATTTACACAACAAAGGTAGGTAGCCACGTAGGAGGTTATGATGAATGGAGTGTTGATATTACTGACGCTGTACACTCCTTTTTACAATCTAAAGAGGCTAAACGATTCAAAGGAGAAGTCCCTTTAATTGTTCGTTGCGATAATACGCGCGATGTAGAAATGATTCCTTCCGACTTATCAGACTTTAACGTATATGGCGGCATCTATCGCTACCTAAATTTGGTATATACCCCCGCAATGTCATTCGCTCAAATAAAAATAACTCCGACAGTAGATGCCAAAGGAAAAAAAGCACAACTTTCCATTGAGGGAAACATTTTAAATCATTCCTCTGAATCGTCTGCAAGAATTAACATTAAGATTGTTGATCCTTCAGGAAAAACAATAAAAGAGCAAAAACAAACCCTTAACCAATGGGATAACATAAACCTGCTCTCTTTAGATCTAGCAAAACCCAAGTTATGGTCACCCGACAGTCCACAGTTATACACTTGTGAAATCACATTAAGCACATCAACAGAGGAAACAACATATCAAGATGTTTTTGGTTTTCGCCATTTTGAATTTGTTGAGAAAGGACCATTCCTTCTCAACGGAAAACGACTTTTATTAAGAGGAACTCATCGTCACGAAGATCACGCAGGAGTGGCTGCAGCAATGACTGAGGAGCAGATTATAAAAGAGATGGAACTGATGAAAGAGATGGGGGTTAACTTCATTCGATTAGGTCATTATCAACAATCCAGAATAGTCCTTGAAGCCTGTAACCGATTAGGAATATTGGTATGGGAAGAGATACCCTGGTGTAGAGGTGGACTAGGTGGAGAGACCTATAAAGAGCAAGCCAGACGTATGCTTACTAATATGATTACCCAACATCACAATCACCCATCTGTAATTTTATGGGGACTAGGTAATGAAAATGACTGGCCTAACGATTTTCCGGAATTTGATAAAGAGAAAATCAGACAATTCATGAAAGAACTTCACGACTTATCACACCAATTGGACGATAGTCGATTGACTTGTATTAGAAGATGTGAATTCTGTAGCGATATAATTGATGTGTACTCTCCTTCAATATGGGCCGGATGGTACAGAGGCGTATATACTGATTACAAGCGGGTTTCGTACAATGAGATGCAGAAAGTAAAACACTTCCTACATGTGGAATGGGGAGGAGATAACCACGCCAGACGGCATGCAGAAGACCCGTATGTGGGTTTAGATAAAATTAAAACCGGTAGTTCTGCCGACGAGAGAGCTGGAGATGCTTCTTTATATGGAGGTACAGCACGCGCCTCCAAAGACGGTGATTGGAGTGAAACTTACATTGTGGACTTAATTGACTGGCACTTGAAAGAGCAGGAAACCATGGATTGGCTAACAGGAGCTGCTTATTGGCCTTTCAAGGACTTTTCCACTCCTGTACGTCCGGAAAATCCTATCCCTTACATGAACCAAAAAGGAGTTGTAGAGCGCGACTTAACTCCTAAAGAATCGTTTTACGTCTTTCAATCGTATTGGACCACAAAACCAATGATTCATATTTATGGCCATACATGGCCGGTACGTTGGGGAAAGGCAGATGAAGTAAAAACTTTAAGAGTGTATTCTAACTGTGATAAAGTAGAACTGTTTCTAAATGGAGAGAGCTGTGGAATAAAGAAAAGAGACTCACAAGATTTCCCTTCAGCCGGTTTACGCTGGGATACCTCATTCAAACCCGGGAAAAATACTGTAAAAGCCGTTGGATATAAAAAGGAGAAGAAGGAAACTATTCAAGTCATTGATGAAATCTCTTTTGAATATGAAACACGTACTTTCGGTAAAGAGACCTCCATCACTGCATCAATAATTGAAGAAACAGATGATTATGTATGGATTGAAGCAGAGCTAAAAGACCAAAATGGTGTTATTTGTTTGAATTCTAAAAAGTACATCTACTTTTCAGTAGTTGGTGATGGATCATTGGTTAAAAATCAAGGCACATCAACCGGATCATCTAAAGTACAAGCCTATAATGGAAGAGCTAGAATTCAATTAATGAAAAATAAAGGAGAGTCTGTTATCGCTATAAAATCAAATAGTCTGGAAACTATTTTTATATCGATAAGGTAAAGGCTAACTTTGCATATTTTTCTAATAAAAAACCAAACTAGACAAGAACGCCCAAAAGAGAACTGTTAATTAAACATTAAAAAAAGAAGTAAATTAAACTTCTTAAGCACTATCAAAATGACAGAATAAATCAAAATTATTAGAACCAGTGCATAAAATGCACATTTGATGGTTTTTTTAAAATGATTGAATGAATATCGAAAACAAAAAATAACATAAACACATAGTTTTGTATTACAATATAATTTCAATAATCGAATATATGAAAAACAAATTATTAAAAACAAAAACCTTATTACTTACAGGGCTATTATTATTTTGCTCCTCGGTAATTATGGCTTTACCTAATGATGTCCTTCAACAAAGAAGAATTACAGGAACAATTACAGATGAAACAAAAGAACCTTTAACCGGTGTTACTGTTATCGTCAAGGGTACAGCAAGTGGAACCATTACCGATTTAGATGGCAATTACTCCATTGAGGTACCAGACAACAAAACCGTGTTGGAGTTCTCTTACATTGGTTTCAACTCGCAAACCATAACCGTAGGAAATCAAAATACCATAAATGTAGTCTTAAAAGAAGACACAAAAGTACTCGACGAAGTAGTGGTTGTAGGGTATGGAACACAGAAAAAAGCAAACCTTACAGGTGCTGTAACTGCGATTGAGGGAGCTACTATTGCTTCTAAGTCAACCTCTGATGCATTATCCGCATTACAAGGTGAAATGCCTGGAGTTACCGTACTTAGAAGTAGTGGACAACCCGGGTCTGAAACTTCAGGTGTTCGCATTCGTGGATTTTCTTCCATCAATAATGCACAAGCATTAGTATTAATAGATGGAATTGAAGGAAGTCTAGCTACAATAAACCCTCAGGATATTGAAAATATATCTGTATTAAAAGATGCTGCCGCATCAGCCATTTATGGAGCTAAATCTGCCGCAGGGGTAATCTTAGTTACCACAAAATCAGGAGCTGATAGTAAAGGTGGAAGAGCCAAGATATCTTATAATGGTTATTTTGCAATAAATACCCCCACAAGAGCTCCTAAGCGCTTATCTGCTTGGGAAGAACAAGAATTTATTAATGAATCTCGCATTCAAGAAAAAGGAACTCCTGAATGGAATGAAGAACGTTCGTCTTGGGTTGCAAATCCTAATTTCAACTATAGACCAAACACCAATGGCCGTTGGGAATATTTCGAAGCCACAAACTGGATTGACGAGGGTACTCGTGATTTTACGACTCAACAAAGTCACAACGTATCTATTTCCGGAGGAAGTAAACAATTAAACTACTTGGTTTCAGCGGGTTATTTTCAGAAGAATGGATTTCTTAAATACGGGCCGGATAAAAACGACAGATACAATCTAAAATTAAGATTGAATGCTGAGTTAAATAAATACATGGACTTAAGTGTCAATGCAAGTTACGAAGGAAAATTCAACGAAACCATTCCTTATAACAACTCATCTAATAGAGATAGTGGAGCTAAAAATGTACTAAACTCTCTATACCGAATTAGAGGAAGACAACCTATTTTTAGTCCAATAGAAGACTTTAATAAAGGAGGATATAATGGTGATTTGAACGTGAATCCGATAGACATTATGAAAAATGGTGGTATTGATGAGCTTCGCTCAGAATCCATGATGGCTAAAGGGGAAATTACAGTAAAGAATCTATTCAAAGGATTTAAGTTAAAACTTAACGCTGCACGCAGAGCATCCTATTACAATCGCAAAGTTGAAAGGAAGACACTTCTTTGGTATGATATGATAGGATCTACTATACGCAATAGAGCGAATGATCCTAGCGAATTACAAAAAACCAGATATTATCGTTTCAGAGATAACTTTGAGGCACTTGCATACTATGACTTTAACCGAAATAAACACAGTTTAAATACCTTAGTAGGTGCATCTTATGAAAATTATAGAAATGACCAAATAACAGGAATAGCAAAGAAACAAAATTCAGAAGAACTCTTCTCATTCAACTCTTATGAAAGTGTTGAGGGTGCTAATAGCAGGTTAGAAGATGCTATTTCTACAAGTGCAATGATGTCTTATTTTGGAAGAGTGAATTATAACTTTGCTGAAAGATACTTATTTGAAGCAAATCTACGTGTAGATGGTAGTTCAAAACTAGAACCAGGAAATCGTTGGAAAGCGTTCCCTTCTTTCTCCGCAGGATGGCGTGTCAGTGAAGAAAAATGGTTCAAAGTACCTGTTATAAGCAACTTAAAAGCAAGAGTTTCATGGGGACAACTAGGTGTTGGTGATGTCTTAGGAGATTATGACTACCTATCGATGTTGGAACATGGTACACATATGGGAGAAAAAATGGTATATCAAAAACAACTTGCATCTAAAGGAAAAAGTTGGGAGATAGTAACTACAACCAATATTGGTTTAGATATTAATCTACTATCCAATCGATTAACCATAGTCGCAGACTATTACTGGAAATCGAATAAAGATATGATTATTCCCTATACTCTACCTTCAACTGTTGGTGTAAATGAGCCCAAAGGAAATTTAGGTGAGATGAAAATGTGGGGTTGGGAATTTGAAATAGGTTGGAGAGATAAAATCAATCAATTAAACTATCAAGTGAGTTTCAATATTTCAGATAGCCAAAATGAGGTAACCAAATTGGATAATGCCAGTGAATTTAAAGCCGGAACTAAAGACTTTCTTCAAGGACACCCTATAAATACAATTTGGGGATATCAAACCAATGGATACTGGTCAAGTAGAGAAGAGTATTTGGCTTATAAAGAGGCGAATCCCGGTTATAGAACCTTAGATAATGATGCTAAGATATCAGGAGGAGATGTGAGATATGTAGCACAAGGAGATGGAAAACATCCCGTGGAGAATGGTGGAACAATAGAGAACCCTGGAGATTTAATCCTTTTAGGAAATACAACACCTAGATACACCTACGGGGTAAACTTGAGCTTACAGTGGAAAAATTTCGATTTTTCTATGTTATGGCAAGGGGTTGCTAAACGAAAGATTCTAATTCAAACTGAAACTATGGCTCCTTTTTACCAATCTTACAATATGCCTTGGACTATTCATCGCGACTACTGGACACCAGAAAACCCAGATGCCTATTGGCCTCGTTTGTACAATGGAAGTTCATTTAACTTTCAACCATCCGACAAATGGGTACAAGATGCTTCTTACATCCGTTTGAAAAACGTACAGCTAGGGTATACTATACCAATTAAGAAAACGATAGTAGACAGATTTAGAGTCTATGTTTCAGGAGATGATGTTTGGGAACACACTAATTTAATGAATGTCTTTGACCCTGAAGTGGGTAATAATGTTTCAGCAAACTATTATCCCTTCTTCCGTAGTTGGACTGTAGGTGTTAACTTAACTTTTTAATTTAGTAGCCATGAAATTTATGAAAAAAACATATTTACTTTTTGTAGCATTGATATATATTGTATCCTCTTGCTCGCTAGAGAAGTATCCGGAAGTAGAATTTAATGATAATACATTTTGGAAAACAGAAAAAGATCTCCAAACAGCTAGCATTAAATTCTATAGTCAACTTACAGGTTTTTATCATGACCTAAGATCTGATGAATTAGTAGCAAAATCAGCAAATAGAATATCTTCTGGAAACCGCCCTGTACCGGTTGAAGATGCAACATGGGAAAATCCATATAAATATATTTATACAGCAAATAAAATATTGGATTTTGCACCACGTATAACTAGTTTAACTGAAAAAGAATTAAATGGATGGTTAGCGGAAGCCTGCTTCTTTAGAGCCTATAATTATTTTGACTTAGTGAAAAAATATGGGGATGTTCCATTAATTCTAAAATCATTTGACGACCCTAAAGATCCAGTTATATACAGCGCAAGAACACCTAGAGAAGATGTAATTCAACAATGCTATGCAGATTTAGAGTTTGCAGTTAAATGGTTACCTACCAATGCAAAACTGCCTAAAAGTAAATGGGGTAATGTAACACGTTCTTCAGCATTGGGACTCATTGTTCGTATTGGATTGTATGAAGGAACTTTTGGAAAATATCACAAATTGGATAATGACTACCAAGCACACCTTAAAAAATCAATTGATGCAGCAGAGGATTTAAAGAAAGAAGGACACGATTTATATCCAAACTTCCAGGATTTATTCACATTCAAAGGAGAAGGGAAAGAAAATAAAGAAAACATATTTGTTAAAGTATATGGTCCAAATGGAGCAGGAACAGTAGTACACGGCAATTCCAGACAAATGGAAAATACAGTGACCCTAACTCGTCAAATGGTTGATTTATTTTTATACGAAGATGGCTTACCTAGAAGCAAATCTAAGCACGCTATTATTAACGAAAAAAGCTTCAATGATATATTTCAGAATCGTGATCCACGCTTAGGTATGACTATTTTTGGAATAAACGAAGTCGCATATGGAAACAAAGAATTTATTCCTTTACAAAACAACCCAGGTTTTGGTTACCCCCTAAAGAAAGGGTTTATGCAAGAAGAATGGGCTACAAGTAGTAAAGAAACAGTAGATAAAATGTTGATACGTTATGCTGAAATTCTACTTTCATACGCAGAAGCACTGTATGAGCAAAATGGAAAAATCACAGATCAACAACTGGAAGAAACCGTAAATAAAGTTCGTGAAAGAGCGGGACTTACAGTAAAACTAACTAACGATTTTGTTACAGAAAACAACTTGGATATGTTAGAGGAAATTCGCAGAGAACGTACGATTGAATTTATTGATGAAGGATTTAGATACGATGATATTATTCGTTGGAAGATAGCAGAAAAAGTGCTACCTGTAGCCATAATAGGAGTTAAGTTTGTTGACGAAGAAGGTCCAGCTGGTAAACGAGATCAAATTAACGACAGACTTACAGATTCTCAAGGAAAACTTGATGGAGCTCCAGTCTATGATGATGTGGATATGTTTGTTATAGAAAAAGCTGATACTCGTCAATTTGACCCGAAAAAAGATTATTTATATCCAGTACCTAAAAAAGAAATTATTCGTTCAAAGAATGCTGTTACACAAAATCCTAATTGGGACTAATAAAACAAAGAAATCATGAAAAAACTAATATTCATAATCATATTACTCCTTGGTTCTTTAACCTTCTTCAGTTGTGAAGATGAATGGGGAAATGGAGCCCCTGAAATGGAACACGTATATTATACCGGATTCCAAGAGTGGGGGAAATTCAACAATAAATTTGAATACAATGTAGAGCAAGGTGAAACTATTGAGATACCTATTGAGTTTCATAGTGAACGCACTCGTAAATACAATGTAACCACTTATTTTTATGTAGGTGATGAGCTAGTAAAAGGTACTGACTTTGAAATTGTAGACGAAAAAGATAGTGTGATTAATCCTGATGAAAATGGAGCTTACGCAATAACTTGGAAAAAAGTTCAAAAAGGAATTCATAACGTAAAGGTTAAAGCATTAAAGGGTGCTAAAGGGGCATTTACACTGCACACTTTCGATCCTAAAGCAGGAAAGATTAAGCATCCCGATAATATAACCAATAGTCAAACTAACGATTATGAAGTAAGAGCTTTTAGTCAGAACTACAAGGTCACAATAAAAATTAAATAATAAGGCCCTTCTTAATTAGCAAAAATGGGGGTGTTTCACTTATAGGAACACTCCCATTTTTATAACCTTAAGAATTAAAGTGACGCACATTTTATAAGACTTTTAATACTCTGTCTATGAAACCCATATACCTATTTATTTTGTGCATCTTGTTACCTACTCTTACCTTATCTAATGGCTTAATTACTTTAGAGCAACTCCATAAAGTAAAACTACTAAAAGGCAATCAACTAGAGAAGCATCAGGCCTATCAAGAGTTGATTAGGAAAGCCAACCAAGAGCTGAATCGAACCATACCTTCAATAAAAGATAAAGAGATTACAGCTAAATCTAACAACAAACAGGACTATATTAGCATAGGTCGCTACTGGTGGCCTGATACCACTCAATTGGATGGATTACCTTATATCCGAAAAGACGGAGTTCCTAACCCGGAAATCAAAAAACTAGACCGGTATAAATTAGATAGACTAACCCATGCAGTAAGCTGTCTGACTTACGCCTATCACTTCACCAATGATGAAAAATATGCCCGTAAAGCAATGGAACACATTAGGATGTGGTTTATAGACAAAAATACTAGAATGAACCCGCATCTAAACTTTGCTCAAGTCATAAGAGGTCATAATAAAGATAACGGACGCAGTGAAGGCATTATTGACACCTATGGTTTTATCAATATGGTGCAATGTTTTGAACTATTATCCGAATCATCTGCAATGAGTAAAAGGGAATATCAAGAATTAAAAAAATGGTTTTCGGATTTTCTAAACTGGTTATTAACTAGCGAGCTAGGTAAGCAATGCGCACAAGCTAAAAACAATCACGCTGTAGCCTATGATGTTCAGGTAGTAGCGTACGCCTTGTTCACAGAAAATGAAAATATAGCCAAAGAGGTTATAGCAAATTTCCCTAAAAAAAGACTTCATAAACAAATCAATTCGGATGGCAGTCAACCCTATGAATTGGATCGAACATTAGCTATGCACTACTCCATTTTTAATTTGAATCATATATTGGACTTCTGTACTTTAGCACAAAAAATCGATATTGATCTATATTCAAAAGAAGAAAGTATTGAGAAAGCAATCGCTTATCTCTCCCAATTTATAGGAAAAGAAAAACAAGACTTTCCCTATAAACAAATTAACGGTTGGGATGAAAGCCAATCAGCACTTTGCTGGCTTATTCAGCGAAGCACTCTGTTTCAGTTGAACAACCAATACAACGGTCTTTTTAAGACCTATTGCAAAACTCCTGACTCTGATATAAAATGGCTTATATATACTCTTTAATCGCTTTTTTAATTAAATTAAAATCTTAACTATTCTATAATCTTATAATAATATGATGAGAAAATTCTTTATCCTATTTCTCCTTAGCATACTAGTAAACATACATTTGTTTGCAGGAGTAAAATACTCAATGAATGAGGCCTGGCGCTTTCAGTTAACGACAAACAAAGAAGCGTATAAGAAAGACTTTAATGATAAGGATTGGGAAGTGGTATCCATTCCTCATACATGGAATGACCAAGATGCCACAGATGAAACACCCGGATACTTCAGAGGTGAAGGTTGGTATCGTAAAAACACGTTTATTGGCAATCAAGCAAAAGATAAAGTGGTGTATCTTTACTTTGAAGGAGCCAACCAAGTAACCGATGTGTATATCAATGAACACTTTGTGGGGCAACACAAAGGGGGATATACCCGCTTTAGTTTTGACATTACCCCTTACATTCAAACGGATGCATATAACTCCATAGCCATCAGAGTAGACAATAGTCACAATGAACTCATTCCCCCACTCGATGCCGATTTTACATTCTTTGGAGGAATCTATCGGGATATCTATCTTCAAATAGAAAATCAAATACACCTTTCACTAAATGATAAGTCGTCGGGAGGAGTTTACATCACAACGCCTCACGTATCGAATGAAAAAGCAGAAGTATCGGTCAAATCCTTAATCAATAACCGGAATACAGACAAAAGAAAAGTGACAATAGAACAATGCATTCTTTCACCAAATGGAGAACAGATTGCAAAATCATCTAAAAAAATAAACTTAGCGGGTAAAGCAGAGCATATAGTCCATAATGAAAGCTTCCACATTACAAATCCTGAACTGTGGTCTACACACACTCCTAATAGATATACATTGCGTACCATTATTCGAGACAGTAAGAACAACCAACTATTAGATGAGTCGATAGAAAACTTTGGCTTACGTTGGTTTTCCATTGACGCTGAAAAAGGATTTTTCCTAAATGGTGAGCATATAAAACTAATGGGAACTTGTCGCCACCAATGTTTCAAAGATATGGGCATTGCTTTAGAAGATGAGTTACATATACGTGACGTGTATTTATTGAAGAATATGGGAGGAAACTATCTTCGTATTGCTCACTATCCACAAGACCCGTTAATCTTGGATTTATGCGACAGATTGGGTATTTTGACTTCTGTAGAAATACCGGTAATCAATGCAGTTACAGAAAAAGAAGAATACCTAAAAAACTCCATTGGTATGATGGATGAAATGATGAAGCAAAACTTTAATCATCCTTCATTGGTTATCTGGACCTATATGAATGAAATAATGCTCCGTCCTCCTTATAAAACAAACACGGAGGAATATAAGACCTATTGTAAAGAGGTTCACAGACAAGCAACAGCCATAGAAAAACACATACGAACTTTAGACCCCTACCGATATACTCAAATACCTTATCACGCAGGATTCAACAGATATGAAGATGCCAAATTGAGTTCCATACCTATGACCATTGGATTGAATTTATATATGGGATGGTACTCTCCGGGAATAGAAAACATAGAGCGTGTTATTCTTAGATTCAAAGAAAGAAATCCTAACATTCCTTTATTTGTGAGTGAATATGGTGCCGATGTGGATACAAGGATACACAGTGAGTTTCCCGAACGTTTTGATTTCAGTGTAGAATTTGGTGACCTTTTTCACGAACACTACTTAAAGGTATTCTTGAAACACGATTTTATTGTAGGAACAAACATCTGGAATTTAAACGACTTCCACTCTGAAAGTAGAACGGATGCAGTACCTCACATTAATTGCAAAGGGATTACCGGATTAGATAGAACACCTAAAAACACGTATTACCTCTATAAAGCTCACCTAACAACTGAACCTTTTATTAAGATAGCTTCGGCAGACTGGAAATATAGAGCGGGAGCAGATCATAAACAAACGATAAAAGTATATACCAACCAAAAATCGGTGGATTTATATCATAATGGAACGCATGTAGGGACATTACCTGTAGTTGATGGTATAGCTCAAACCACTCTTGCGTTTGTAAATGGTATAAACCAACTAAAAGCTGAAGCAAACTCAGTATCAGATGTTACAGACATTGAATACAGGTTATTACCCAACTCAATGGGTCAAGAGTTTGAGGAACTCAATGTTCTCTTGGGAACTCAGCGTTCATTCGAAGACAAAACATTTAAAACAGCTTGGATACCTGATAAGGAATATGAAAAAGGAAGTTGGGGATACATAGGAGGTAAACCTTTTAGAGCGGGTAAACTTCCTGCAGCTGATATCGACATCAAAAATACTGATAAAGACCCTATTTTCCAGACTCAACGAGTAAATATAGAAGGGTTCCGGGCAGATGTTCCCAATGGAAGATATTACATCTATTTATATTGGGCTGACTTAAACAGATTAGAAGATAAAGAGGCCTTGGTTTACAATTTAGGGAGCGATAGCAGTTATCAAAATGCACAGCCTAGAATTTTTGATGTGTCCATAAACAATCAAGCAGTTTTAAATCAATACGATATACCCTCAGAAGTAGGTGTAGGCAGAGCTATCATCAAAAAATTTGAAATCCACACCATGGATAATCAAGGTATTAAAATTAATTTCACCCCCATCAAAGGTGAAACCATATTAAATGCCATACGTATAGTAAAAATAGACTAATTTGTTTTTTGTCAAACACCACTCTTGTTGATTTAGGTGTTTCGTTCCATTCATTAAAAACGAGTTACAGGGCAACCCTTGTAACTCGTTTTTTTATGGAGCATTTTACCCAATAAACACCCCCCAGTTCTACGCCTTGTACCCTCACTTTATTCGGTCCTAGACCGAAGGGCGGTCGGTCTAGGACTGAACCCTCCTCGGTCTAGGACCGAGGGGCCTTGGGTCTTAGACCTACAAAAAAGAGGCACTTAAATTGCTAAGCACCTCTTCCTTTTTCTTTCAGAATGTTCAGTTATTCAACCATTAATCCTGTCGCAGCATTAAACAGTTTCTTTATCTCTTTTTCTCCTTTTTTTTCAAACTCAATGAGATAAAATTCACCTTGAGAATTTTGTACAAACTCCACATCATCTATTGTCCATGTAGCATAAGGAGTCGTTTTAATTGCATCTAATACAACACTTGCAATATCTTTAATCTGTACTTCCCACTTAGTCTGCATCCAGCGATTTGTATCTAAAGTGAAATCAAGCTCTTTCTTAGTTTTGTTCTCAATAAGTTCAACCTCCCATTTATCTTTTTCACGATCTACATCTACAACATTAGCATTAGGATGCGTTTGGATAATATACTCTTTTATCTGAGCTGGCAAATCAGAAACAATATAATCACCTGCACTATGGCCTCCACTTTCTTTGATTTCTTTGAGAAGTATACCTTCTTCATTATAAACCAAATTTATTTCTGTTTCTCCTTGCTCTAACTCTATCACATAAATGGTTTCATAACCTTCCCGAGTATATTCATCCACATCATCAATCCTCCAATCACTATAAACTGATTCACTCAAAGCTTTTTTTATTGGAGCGGACAACTCTTCATACAAAATATCTTTTTCTACAATAACACATCTTCCGGTATCATCGTACCAAGCTTCCATTTCATATTTATCCACATAAAAATCGGCTACATAATAAGCTTGTTTCTTCTCCCATTCTACAAGTTGAGCATTAGGGAAATCGGCCTTAAATGCCTCCTTAGTCGTTTCATTTACAAAGCTATAATGATTCTCATCATCGCTACAAGCATAGACTAAAATTAACAAGAGACCAACTAAAGCCAAATATTTTGTTTTCATCTTTATATAATTATTAAATTACAAATCAATATCTATAACCACAAAGTTCTTATCAAAGGTAAGCTCCATTACATTGTCCAACTCAATCTCATAACTTTTGTTTCGTTCCTTCTTTTTTTCTATCTGAGTTATTTTTTTATTTGGATAATTAGAATTGAGATAACTCATTATTTGCTCAGGAATAAAAGCAGTTGGAACTACAGATTTTTCACAGTCTATCTCTTCCCAATTTCCTTTCTTATCAAACTTTACTTTATTTCCATTTTGGAATATCACAGTATAATCTTTATCAAAAAAATCTTTGTCTTGTTTAACCACTACTATTTTTTCGTGAGCAAAATATTTGCTTAATAGTTCTTTTGCAGGTTCGGGTAATTGTTCCACAGGAATGGGACGGTCGTCATTGGCTTTTACACCTAGTATCAATGCAAAAGACAACATCAAAAGGGATATAATTCTTTTCATTTTCTTTAGTTTTTTAATTTACAATTCATTTTTATTTGTACTTGCATACAAAAGGTTCAATAGTATTCAGGAAGTATAAATGAGCCGGATAAACTTTACACTTGTTTTAGTTCTTTATATCACTACTCAAAACATCAATCTATATCGACCACATTGTAATGGGCATCAAATTCAATCTCTATTGAATTACTGAGTTCCACCTCATACTTAGTTTTTCGTTTGTTTTTCTTCTCTATCTGAACAACTTTTTGATCAGGATAATTCACATTCACAAACTCTTTAATTTTTTGAGGGATAAGAGCTGATGGAACTTCTGAAAACTCACAGTCCGCCTCTTTCCACTCTTTATCTTTACCAAACTCTATTTTACTTCCTCCTACCAAATACACTTTATATTCTGTTCCAAAAAACTCCTTCTCCATCTTAGCCAAGGCTATTTTTTCTCCCGGGAAATATTGATCTAAAAACACTTTAATGGTTTGAGGTAGCTGCTCAGGATTTATCGGTCTATCTTCTCCGGCCAGAACAAACGAGGTGCCACACCACATAAACAGAACAACAACTAGGGTCAATAATCTTTTCATTTTATATCTTCGTTTAATCTTAACTATTTAATTTCTTAAACAAAGATAGAACCCAATTCTGTAGTCATTCTGAAATAATTGTAGATTTCCGTTTTTTTTATGGAACAAGAAAAGAATCTCAATGACAACGATTAATAATCACTTAGAAGTTTTCCATATTACTAAAAGAGAGACAAGCTTCTTTGACAAGTGAACCCAGGCAGTGATCTATATTTATAGTCTAATTATCAACACCTTACATTAATATCACTTTTAATCTCTCCCTTTCAGCATTCAATAAAAAAGTGCTAAATTATAAAGTACACTTTATTAAAAATAAACTTTTAATGAACATAAGGGAAAAACCTTTAGCATTATGAAATTCGCTTAAAAAAGGAAGTCTTCGAGAATGAAAAAGTATAAGGAGTTTGACCAACAAAATGTTTTGCCTCCCAATTGTCCTTCTGAAATAATGCTTGGTTGTTTTCGAAGTAATCTCGATCCGAATTGTCTACAATCAAATATCCTCCTTGTTTTACTTTTGGAATAGATTGACTGATACAAGATGAACGCGCACGACCATCAACCATCACAATATCCAAACTGTTATCAGAGATGAGATCAATGCTCTCAACATATTTACGGAATAATTTTTTCGCAGATTTTGATACAAACTTCTCATCAGTCGGCTTCGCTTCTCCTTCATCCGAATGTAGCATATAGGTAACATTTATTATCTGCTTTTCTTCAATAACACGCTCTAAGTGACTATACCAAAGTTCATCATTTTCCACCGAATAGACTTTGTTGACTCTTCGGGCATAGAACAAGGTAGAACTACCTGAACCATATTCCCAAACAACCATATCTTTAGTCAAAATTGTTTTAAGAAAATCAATTGCGCCAAAGACTATCCAAGGTTGATCATAGCTAAGTGGATCATTGTCTCGTTTAACTGTCCTATTCCACTGAGGGAGATGTTGCCAAGTACTCTTAAATAACGACACATCTTGATATCGAAACAAGGCTATTATGAAGAATTTCAGAAACAACAGCAACTTTCTTAATTGCCAAATAACGGGTAAATTAGTAATCCTTTTGGATAGAGCCATTTTTTAGTTTTTACATGTAATATCCTTCTATATATAAAAGGAAGAAGTAACAAATGTACAAAAACCTATTCACCGAAAGAGCTTTTTCTCTTTACTTTTACTGTTCAACATATTTAACAAATATAAAAATCAGTAGGAGTAGCTGTTATAAAAGGAGTTCTATTAATCTTTACGCTTCAAATAAACCCAACTAACAGATAAGTATTGTATTGTTCATTCCAAGAGAAAGTATTCTGATCTATTTCAAAGTCTCAAAATCACCATTTTAAAACAAAATGATGATAAGCATCTTGGTAATAATAATTGATAGAGAGGCCGTAAGTATTACATATTGAACGAACGATAACCAACCCTAGTCCTGTTGAACCTTCTTTCTTTTTCTCTTGCTGAAAACGCTGAAAAATTTTAGTTTCATCTAATGCTCCACAATCTGTTTGGTTTGAAAAAACGAGCTGTTTTTCCTGGAGAATTATTTGGAGCTTTCCTCCATTCAAGGTGTGCACATAAGCATTTCGAAGTAAATTGGTTATCAGACTTACAGCAAGTGTTTCATTCATCTCTAGTCTAACCTCAGCAGATTCAATAAATTGTGTTTTGATCTTTTTATGAGCATAAATCTCCTCATAATCTTCTAAATGTTCTTTTATTAATTCATTGAAATGAATAATAGATTGTTCCGGAAACTGTCGATTCTCTATTTTAGACAAAAAAAGCAGAGTTTTATTTAGTCGAACAAGATAACTTAAAGTTTGCTTGACTTTAATCAACTCCTCTAAGTGCTCTTCGGTTAAATCGGGGCGATCAATTAACCATTCCAAGCGATTAATACAGATAGCCAATGGAGTTTGCATTTCATGAGAGGCATTACCTATGAATGTTTTCTGTTCATTATAGGTTTTTTCCGATCGGTTAATGTGCCGGATAAGAGCATCATTCAGCCTCTGAAACTCTTTAATGTTTGTATCATTATTTAAAGGAGGATTATTTGCTCCAAGTGTATATTGATTGACCCACTTCAGCAGCTTATAGAGGGGATTCAAGCTTCTATTGAACACCCAAGCATTAACTAGAATTATGGTTAAAAGTAAAAGGCCATATAAAATGGCTAACCAAGTGAAAATAGTCTCTAATAAATCTTTTTTCTCTATTGTAGGTGTTAAGACAGTTAACTGATAATAGTGATCCTCTTTATCTCTAAATAAAGTACGTAACATGCGTGCCGGTTCAAATTCTCTCCGTTCGGGTATAAAAATTGTAGTATCTCTATAACTTACCCATTCATTCTTTAAGGCATAATCGGAAGACACTTTTTCAATATAAAACACATTGTTAGAACCCTCAAACTTAGCAGGTAACTCTTTTCCTGCCAATGTTCGTTTAATGATTTGATCGGAATAGACTTCTAAAGCATCATTTAACTCATCGTTTACTTCTTCTAAAATGGAATAGTAGAAGATAACTCCCCAAAAAGTGAACAGTATAACTACAGCAATAGAAATCCGAAGTACTATTTTATAAACTAAGCGCATACACTCTTATTCTATTTCCACCAATTTATATCCAAATCCATAAACAGCCTTAATTATCAAGGTCGCTTGTGCCAATTGTAATTTACGCCTTAAATTTTTTATTTGAGCGTAAATAAAGTCAAAACTATCTACCTGATCGATATGATCTCCCCAGACTGCTTCTGCTAAAACAGCTTTATCTATGACATGATTAGGTCGAGTCATAAAATAATGCAGTATATCATACTCTTTGCGCAGTAAGTCCAAAGGATGTTCACCTACAAAGACTTGATGCGATTGGGGTATAATTTTCACATTCCCTATTTGAATATTTAAGTCTCCTCCTTGTTGATTCCTACGAATTACACTCTTTATACGAGCCTTAAGCTCTGACAAATGGAAAGGTTTAGCCAAATAGTCATCTGCTCCTAGTTCCAAACCAAGTACTTTATCATCAATAGAGTCTTTGGCTGAAAGAATTATAACAGAATCTTTTTTACCTTCTTTCTTGAGTTGCTTCAAGACATTCATGCCATTCCCGTCGGGAAGCATAATGTCTAGCAAAATACAATCGTATGAATAATCATTAATTTTTTGAACTGCAGTACTATAATCTTCTGCCAACTCCACAATATAATGTTCTTCTAATAACGCTCTTTTTATAATCTCTCTTAAAGAGGAATCATCTTCTATTATTAAAACTTTCATCGTTCTACAGTTAATGAATGGTTTAAAGATAATTTTAAATTCTGTAACAAATCTGAAATACAGAAGAAGTTACTAATACAATTCAGTATGGGGTAGATTTTCAATCTTTCGAAAATTAAAAAACACAGAAGAATCATTACTTATTTTGTTTTCCCAAGAATGCTTCAAAATCAATAATCTTCATAATTATCAATTTCTTTAATATAAGACTCTCTTACAAGACTAGAAATTAGAAAGAGTTTCAAAAGGATGGTTACAAAACAAGAAAACCCTTGAATAAGATATACATAAACAAAATAACAAACGTTTGCTTGAGATGTTTCTACATAAATCATAAAATGGTTTAACAAGAAATGGATTTTTCTTATCTTTAATTAATTGGATAAGAAAATATTAACCTGATAAAAACACACAATGTATGAAAAAACTAATACTCCTCTTTTCTAGTCTATTTATTGCAGCCACTTACTTATTCTCAATGGAAATAAGTAAAGTAGAACCCGAATTCTGGTGGGCCGATATGAATAATCCGGAATTACAACTTTTGGTTTATGGAAAAGACATTGCTAACTCCTCAGTTTCAGTTAGTGCTAATGATATTTACATAAAAGAAGTTGTTTCATTAGAAAGCCCAAATTACGTGTTGATTTATTTGGATTTAAGCAATGCTAAAGCCCAAAAATTTCAACTGACTCTGTCTAAAGGAAAACAAAAAAAGCAACTTGATTATGAGCTTAGAATGAGAGATAGTAACTCTAGAGATCGTGAAGGGTTTAATGCTAGTGATGTACTCTATCTCATTATGCCTGATCGTTTTGCTAATGGTGATACTAGCAATGATGTGATAAAAGAGATGAGAGAGAAAAAGGTTGATCGCTCTGATCAATATGCTAGACACGGTGGAGACATCAAAGGAATTCATAACCATTTGGATTATTTATCTGACTTAGGAGTTACGGCTATTTGGTTAAACCCTATTTGTGAAAATGATATGCCTGAAAGTTCTTATCATGGCTATGCTGTAACTGACTTTTATAGTGTAGATCGCCGTTTTGGAACTAACGAAGAGTTCAAAAAACTAGTCCAAGACTCTCATCAAAAGGGAATAAAAGTAGTAATGGATATGATTTTTAATCATTGTGGCAGTTATCATCCTTTCTTTTTGGATATGCCTTCAAAAGATTGGTTTAACTTCTCTGATCAATATACACAGACTCATTACAAAACAACCACACAATACGATACCTATCACAGTGATTACGATAAAAAACTTGCAACTAAGGGTTGGTTTGTGGAAACAATGCCTGACCTAAATCATCAGAACAGACACGTAGCGAAATACTTAATACAAAACAGTATTTGGTGGATTGAATATGCCGGAATAAACGGTATACGTCAAGATACACATCCTTATGCTGATTTTGATGTTATGGCCACTTGGTGTAAAGAGGTTACTGAAGAATATCCTGATTTCAACATTGTAGGAGAAACATGGTATGAAAATAATGTAGGTATTTCATATTGGCAAAAAGACAGTAAACTAGCCGCTCCCAAAAATTCAAACTTAAGATCGGTTATGGACTTCCCTTTAATGCAAGTTATGAATGTAGCATTTGATGAGGAATCTACAGAATGGGGAAAAGGATTACAACGTATATACGAGTATTTAGGACAAGACTTGGTTTATCCTAATCCTAAAGAATTGCTTATCTTCCTTGATAATCACGATACATCGAGGTTTTATCAAAAAGAAGAAGATACTCAAAACCTAGATCGTTTCAAACAAGCCATAACCTTCTTACTTACTACAAGAGGTATTCCTGAACTATATTATGGAACGGAAATTTTAATGCCAGCAGATAAAGCCAATGGAGATGGTACTTTAAGAGAGACATTCCCCGGAGGATGGGATAATGACGTTCGTAACGCTTTTACACCTAATGGAAGGACAGACAAAGAGAACGAAGCTTACAACTTCTTAAAAAAGATTTTACATTGGAGACAAGGTAAAGACATCATTGCAAAAGGAGATTTAAAGCATTTTGCTGTAGATAATGGAGTTTATGTATACGAAAGAAAACTGAACGGTTCATCAGTAATAGTTCTCCTCAATGGCTCTAACAGTGAACAAACCATTGACTTAGTTAAGTTTAGAGAAAGTATTCCTTCTATGTCATTAAAAGATGTAATTAGTGGTCAAACAATAGACTGTAAAGTGAATCAATTAACTCTTCCTTCAAGAGCTACATATATTTTAGAATATTAAAAAACCCTTTATAAATGTATCAAAAGGCTGTTCTTTATCAGAATAGCCTTTTTTATTGCTTACAATTAAAACCATATACTTGCTATCTATTCAGACTGCATCACACTTAAACAACTACTGTGAAATATATGTAGTAAACCTCTTAAGTTTACTGATTCATTACAATTCTTATAGTTCTCTCATAACTAGATTTCATTATTTTAATTATAACATTTGTCATTTATACTTCTTATATACTTCAAATTCCTTTCTTATAACTCCTCTCTCAACCTATAAGGGTAGTGCTTAAGGTCTGTACTTAAGGGAGATCAATCCGAAAACAAAGAGGATTGAGGCGATGAGCAACACACTCTCTTAATGCACTCATTCTTTATCCTCATTATGAGACTTTTAAAAGAGAAATATTACGTTAGAGCGTTTAGTGACTATCTAGATTTTTTAGATTCCACGATTTTTTGTCATTAACCATAAAAAGAGTAAGGTAAAATAAGCAAAAACTTATCCTGATTATATTATCCAGAACATCTAAATACTCTATATTGCCACACAAAACACTACCTAAAATAAAAATTAGAGATGGAAGAATTTATCCTATAACACAATTGTAATATAGGTTATATAATCGTATCATTTTTCATACATCAGAAGAGAGAATAGAAAGATTTAGACCATTTATAAAGCAAAAAAAGGCTAGCTTCAAACTAGAAGCCAGCCTTAATATTATCCAAAAAGCAATAGATTTACTCTATTCTTCCAGTACCATCTTTGAAATTCAAGTAAGCTTTTTGTCCTGCAGTTACATTTACTCTCTCTTGGTCACCACCGTTTCCGCGATATTCAATACTACCAGCAAGAATAATAAACTCTGTTTTCCACCAATCAATTCCATCAATTGGATGCACACAAAGTCTTAGTTCTCCGGTAGCTGCAAATGCAGGAGAAACAAACTCTCCATCAGCACCTGATGGAATAACAAACAGATCATTTTCTGTTAATTGAGCATCCCATCCCCCTTGTGCTGTTTCACCAATTAAATATACTTTAGGCTCATAGAACTCTACAACTTTATCATCTCCAACAACAGAAACAGAAACTATGTACCATCCGGCATTAGCAACTTTTATATTGCCTCCAACATTCGATAAGCCAGCACGATCAATAGATTCTTGGGAAATAGAAGCCTCAGAATATCCAAAATCGCCACCCCAACCCGCTTGTGGTGCAAATTTAACCTCTTCATCAACGGAAAAGTATGCGATAGTCCAAAATGCGCCCTTCTCACTATGTACGGCTGTAAATGGTTTCCATTGGCTCCAGCCATAACCACTACCTGTCATATAAATCTCATCTGGTGCACTAGTATCTTTCACTGTATAACGATAATTAAAAGCATCAAAGGTTATTCTAATTTTTCCTCCATTAGCTATTTGAATAGCACCGGCTTCACTCTCTTCTTGCCAATGAATAAAACCTTCACTACTGTCATCTTCATTTTCTTTACTACCTAAAGCTTTACTCCAATCTACATCAGTAGTAATAGCTGATGCAGGGAAAATCTTAAAGTTTTTTCCTCCTTCAGTTAATTCAATATCAAAAGTAAATAAATTTTCATCTTCCGCATCTTGAACCATTGGTTTAGCACCAGTAGCATTCCACTCTGTAATATCACCAACAATATAATAGCCATTTGGATCAACTTCAGGAGTAGTGGCAGGTGTCAATTTAACCATAACACTCTCACCTGTTAATAGTAGACCTTCTCCTGAAACTGTTTTTTCTGTGGCCTTTAAGTCTAGCCTCAACTCGCGTTCTACAGATGCACGACTTAAATAAGCTAACTGAGTAATGCTGTCTAAGTCTTCAATTGCGACCTTTAATACACCTTTACTCCCTGAGAAAGGAAGAGAGTATTTTTCATTAATAGTCACCGAACTAAACACAAGTTCACTTCCTTCTTCGGCAGAAGAAGAAGAAACGTTTGCAAGTTCTACCGAATCACCTACTGCTGTGTCAACAATAACAACAGCATCTTTCCCAGCTGTAAAAATAGCATTTTTGGCTCCTGTTGCTTCCTCAGGAGAATTAGATTGAGGTTCTGCCCAATCTTTAAAATCCTCATCACAGGCAGTGAATCCTAATATAAATAAGAATAAACCTGTATATAATAATATTTTTTTCATAATTATTTCTTTTTAAAGTTGTTACTTTAACGCTCCTGTTTCAGAAGCAAAGTTTAAGTGAATTTTCTTACCAGGTTCACCTTGTACAGAGTAATCAGCACCAATATCAGCAGCCCACCCATCATTCACTCCTCTATTCTCGCGATAAAATATAGCATCTTTATAAAGAGTGAATTCTAGTCTCCACCAATCGTATCCATCTAGGATGATACACATACGAGCTTCACCCGAAGCTACCATTGCAGGAGATATAAATTCACCATCAGGAGTATCCGGATTAGTAAATTTCCAATTTTCATCATAATCCCATACTCCACCGTTAGTATTTCCAAATAGATACACTTCAGCTGGATTTAAAGATAATTCAAACTTATAATTGTTTCCGTCTATTGTAGTTTTGATATGAACAACATACCAACCTGCAGTAGGTACAGTTATATTGCCATCACTAGCACCTTTAATTCCAGACTCAGCCTTATCAATCAAAGAAACTCTTGCCGGATCTTCAGCACCAATGTATTCCTCTTCTTGTGTACCAAATTTAAAGGTTGCATTTTCCTCAAAGTACACCATAGACCAGAATTCACCTGCAAAACTATTAATTTGAGGCATAGGTTTCCATACACTCCACTCATTTAACATAGAGCCAACTAAGAACATAGTTGTAGGTAATTCTATAGCAGTATCAGAAGAACCTAATACTTTAGGTAATTCTATAATATTAGACAAACAAGTTCCTTCATTTGTACCAGTTACAAATGCTTTTAATCGAAAATAGACAGGTAGAGGTTCTAAAGGAAAATCTTCCCCTGTATTTTTCGCCTCCCAAAGGCTTAGTAGTGCACCATTAATTTCAGAAGCAACAACAGCTATTTTTGTATTATAATAGGTTGTTTCCAGTTCAATATAATTGGCTTTTACTTCTTCATTAGCTTCAACATATTCGGCATCAAGGGAAACTTGAACTTTGTAAGTTGTTGCTACTGGAAAACCATATTCTGGTTGTGAACAAGTTAATTCTACTGCTGTAGAATTTTTCAGATCATAGACATTGTTTATGGCATAAGCCGGAACATTTAATGGAAATGTAGTAGGCTTGCCAAGAATGGGATTACTATCAGTATCTGTTTCACAGGCAGTAAACAAAAATCCTGCAAAAATTGATAAGAGTAATATATTGTATATTTTTTTCATAATAAACGTATTTAAATTATTAACGCACTCCTAATTAATATCCTGGATTTTGAGTTAAATTCACAGAGTTATTAGTCAAATCAGAGGCAGGAATTGGATATACATTATAGAATGAAGAAACGGAGGTTCCCTCTTTTACCCCACCTTTCCAAGGCCACAAATATTTGCTTGATGTAAACATATCAAAACGAATAAGATCAGAACGACGACGTCCTTCCAAATAAAACTCACGTGCCCACTCATCAATCAGTTCTTTTTCTGTTACTGTCTGAACCTTTCTCACACAATTTGCCCGATTACGCAACTTGTTTATATCATCTGCAGGATTTCCTTCACCTAGACGAAACAAAGCCTCGGCGCGTGTTAAGTAAGCCTCTGATATACGGAACAAAGGTATATCTGTATCGGGATACATTGTATGACTTGTAGCCTTACCATCCGAACGAATGTTTTGCCATTTAACAATTGAAAGTCCATCATTAAAACCTCTTATCGCATCTGTTTCTAATTTTCGAATTCCACCACCAATACCAGAATAAAAGAGTGCACGATCATCACCTGCAGCTTCTATCATATCTATAGTTCTTGTACTGTATTGTTCATCAAAATTATTAATTTTTTCATCAGAACTAATCTCTTCTTTTTCGGGAACTTTAACATCTGCAGGTAACATAGGAACATCTTCTAAATTAGAAAAGAACTTCTGAATCAATGTGGGTCTTGCAAATATACACGACCACCCATCCGTTGTACCCATATATGGCATCCCTGAAATGCGAGTGCTACTAATTAAAAAATAGGAACCACTATAACTTCGAATCTTTAGACCATCTTGACGAATAGGGAAAATTATTTCCTTCATAGCACTAACATTTTCGTCATTATCTGCCATAAATATTTCCTCATAATTATCTGCTAACTCATAACTTGAATCAATAACTTTAGTTGCAAAATCTCTTGCATTTGCATAATCAGCCTTTCCTGTGTAAACTTTAGCATTTAAATATAAACGAGCACGCAATAACCAGTTAGCTGCTTTGTCAGCACGTCCATATGGAGCTTTACGAGGATCAAACATATCAGTTTCACATTCTTTTAATTCATCTTGTATAAAGTCATACAAATCAGAACCCTTTTTCTCTATAGGCAGTTCATTATTAAAGTGAACTTTAAAGGGAGCTTTACCAAAGAAATCCAAATAATACGAATAATGCAAAGCACGTAAGAAGCGAACTTCTGCACGTTGACGCAATGATTCCTCATCAGTCTTATCTTCTGTTTGATCTAAAAAGAAATTATACATATTAATGTTGTATCCCAAACGAACATATAACCATTCCGTACGAATACTTGAAGAGTTCCAACTTATAGTTGTCAGTTGAGGAATGTCCACATTTTCTTGCCAAGCCCAAACACACTCGTCAGTAGGTAATTCATTACAATTAAAAACCGTACGATAAAATCCGGATTCTCCTTCATCTTGACCATCTAAGTCTTGAGAACCAGCAACACCTTTTTGCCCTGTTACACCTAATAATGCATAGGCCTTTACAAAAACTTCATGCTGTTGGAAACTAGGTGTTGTTTGTGGATCAATGGATTGAATATCCAAGTTCTTGATACACGATGTACTACCTAGCATAAAAGCAACTAACAGTACAGCATAAAATATCTTTGAATAATATATTGTTTTCATAATTATAACTGTTTTTATTTAGAATTGCAGACTTAAACCCAACAAAAATGTTAAAGCTCTTGGATAAGGATTTTTGTCTACTCCACTCCTTACTTCCGGGTCTAACCCTTTATACTTGCTAATCACAAATGGATTTTGGACTGTAGCATAAACACGTCCACCGATCCCCTTATACTTTTGAGAGTTGAATAAGTCTTTAAATGAATAACCTAAGGTTATATTATCACAACGTAAGAAAGAAGCATTACGCACGAAATAATCACTCATAGCATAGTCTCCTTTACCCTCAAAGCCAAGTGATAAGGCTTCTGGGAACACGTTTTTATAAGCATTATTAGAATATAATCCTGTTACACTCACATTCGCTGTACTACTTAAAAAGTCATAATAAACATAGTTATTCAAGCTTGCACGAAGCGAAAAGCTAAAATCCCAATCTTTATAAAGGAACTTTGAAGTTAACCCCATCAAGACATCTCCAGCAGGCTTTTTGTACATATATTTGTCCGCACTATTCAGCACTCCATCACCATTTCTATCTACAAACACATTTTCAATGGGTTTTCCATTACTATCATAAACCTGTTGATATACATAAAATGAGTTTGCTGCATATCCTACCTTATTCGCTTGAACTTTTGTATTATTACCTACAGAGATAGCATCTCCCGTTTCAACATAATAATCAGCATCATCACCACCAAGAAGGTCTGTAATCTCATTATGGTTCCAGGTTATATTATAACTTAAATCCCACATAAAATCCTTTGTTACAATAGGTTTCGCATTAACAGAAAATTCCACACCATAATTTTTCAATGAACCAATATTCTTTATCATTTGAGCATTGAAGTTTGTCATAACTGGGATTTTTACTGTATTCAGTAAATCATCTGTTTTACGATAGTAACCATCTAAAGAGCCTGTAATTCTACCATTTAAGAAACCAAAATCTAACCCGGCATTCCAAGTAGTTGTTTTCTCCCATTTTAATTCTTCATTAAAAGCATTAGGTCGTAAGTGAGAATAATAGGTATCTCCAAATGCATATTGTGCATATTCGTTATTCATATAATACAAAGGTAAATAAGCAAAATCCTGACCTATGTCTTGCTGACCGGTAACACCCCACCCTAAGCGAAGTTTTAAATCGGATAACCAATTTATATCTTTAAA
The DNA here is from genome assembly GCA_964528875.1 of uncultured Bacteroides sp. Taxonomy (GTDB): domain Bacteria; phylum Bacteroidota; class Bacteroidia; order Bacteroidales; family Bacteroidaceae; genus Bacteroides_E. Next base: position 71,170 of record CAZGUI010000003.1, read on the forward strand.
TAGATTTTCCTCTTTCATTTTCCATCCTAAAGCCAAAGAAGGAAATGCTCCCCAACGATTATCCTTAGAGAACCGAGATGAGCCATCATAACGCATTGTGAATGTAAATAGATACTTATTCAATAAAGAATAATTAACACGACCAAAATAAGATACTAAAGTATTGCGTGTTGCATAAGCTGTCTGATCACGTATAGCAGCATCAAAAGCTTCTTCTAAAACAGGATCCCAGCCTTGTCCAATACTAAATCCACTACGATTAAAATGCTGCTCTTCACCACCTACCATTATGTCAAAATCATGAGAACCGACTGATTTCATGTATTGTGCATAAATATTGTATGATAGATTATATTTATATTGTGTTTCATCGCCATTCCATCCATAATAATTATTAGAAAAAGAATAGGGAGAGATAATAGCAGTCTGTGTACCCTCTGCATACTCTCCACCTAGACTTGCATGGATACGCATATCCGGAAAAAAGTGTAATTTATAATCTACTTCTACATTACCTACAAAGTCATTACTATTAGCTTTATCACTTTTCAAAAGTAACGCAGCCAAAGGATTTTGTGGTGATTTAGTATTTGGTGTAAACTTCCAGTCTTTATCACTAAAGCCAGCAGCAGCTTGCATATTTTGCCAAAAGCCACCTGCAAACTCAAAAGGAGCAGACGAATCATAAACAGGTCTTGTAGGATCAATAGAAAGAGCACCACCAATAGCAGCACCCGTATCCGCATAACTGTTTTTACCATTCATATACTTAGCATTAATATTCACTTTCAAGTGATCGTCGAAGAATGAAGGTGCTATATTAACAGATGCTGTAAAACGCTGAAAATCAGAAGTTTTTACAATTCCATTATCTTTTGTATATCCTAAAGAAACACGATAAGGAAGATTTTTGAATCCACCATTAATAGAAACATGGTGATCAGTACTCACAGAAGTACGAAAAATTTCGTCTTGCCAATCCGTATTAGCTTCTCCTAAAGCTGCAGGTAAGTTATCTCCCCATAATTCTTCTGCATATGCACGGTATTCATTCCCATTTAAAACATCATATCTTTTTTGAGCTGTTGACATGGACACATATCCATTGTAACTCACTTTTGGAGCTTGCCCACTTTTTCCTTTTTTAGTTGTGATAATTATTACACCATTAGAAGCACGAGAACCATAAATGGCTGTAGCAGAAGCATCTTTCAACACGGTAAAAGTCTCAATATCTGCCGGATTAACCATGGATAATCCATTCGCCATACCTTTGATTCCTTGATTATCAATAGCTAAACCATCAATCACAATCAAAGGATCATTACTAGCATTTAACGAAGACCCACCTCGAATACGTATTTGAGCACCTCCACCAGGAGTTCCATCATTTGACGTAACATTTACTCCTGCTATTTTACCACTTAGCATATCTTGTGCATTCGTTGTAATACCCTTACTTAAATCATCGGGTTTAATAGCTGTTACAGAACCTGTTGCATCATCTTTACGTACAGATCCATAACCAATAACTACTACTTCATCAAGCAGTTCTACGTCTTCTTTTAAAACAATTTTGAACATTTTTTTCCCTTCAATTGGGACCTCAGTAGTATTGTATCCTAGATAGGACACAACTAATACACCTTCACTGGGAACTGTAAGCGAGAAGTTCCCGTCAAAATCAGTAATTGTTCCTCTTGCTGTTCCCTTTATTGAGACATTAGCTCCAATAACCGGTTCTCCTAGTTCATCTTGAACTATTCCTGTAACATCTATAGTTTGTCCATACAAGCTTGTACTTACAAGCAAACTAAAGAAACTACATAACAGCAAAAAGTTTCTTCTAAAACTTTTAGTCTTATTTTCCATAATTTGTTTAATTAAAATATTTAAGGTCACTCTTTAATCTTCTGTTTAATGGCTTTGATTAAAGTATCTTTAACTCACTACAACAAATTTAGGTAATACTTCTATGTTTTTGTTTTTTTAACACTAGAAATAAGGAAAATTACAACGCAAACGATTGCACCCACTAAAATCTTGATTTTTAGAAACAGAAAACAAGAATAATTGAACAATATGCTTTTTTCTCGTGTTTTCTAAGAAAAAATAGTTTACATTTAACAAAAAGAACTAAACAAAATTTAATTATGGGAAACAAAAAGACATATTATAAGGCTCACCCTTGGCACGGTATCAGTCTTGGAAAAGATGCCCCCAGAGTTGTAACTTCATTTATTGAAATGGTTCCTACTGATACGGTAAAATATGAAGTTGATAAAGTCTCCGGATACCTTTCTATAGATAGGCCTCAAAAATACTCTAATGTGGTTCCTGCTCTTTACGGATTCATTCCACAAACCTATAGTGACAAAAGAGTAGCAGAATTAACCAACAAACAATTAAACCGAACAGATATTCTGGGGGATGGAGACCCTGTTGATATCTGTGTTCTTACAGAAAAAGACATCACTCACGGAGATTTAATCGTTAGAGCTCGCCCCATAGGTGGTTTTAGATTATTAGACCAAGACAAAGCCGATGATAAACTGATTGCGGTATTAGAGAACGACTTAATCTATGATTCTTATCAAGATATCACCGATTTACCTCAATCTGTCATTGACAGATTAAAACATTATTTTACGACTTATAAAGATCTACCCGAAGATCAAACCTCCAGATGTGTTGTAACTAATATATATGGTGTAAAAGAGGCTCATGAAGTAATCAGACGATCAATGGAAGATTATGAAGAGTACAAAGAGAAAGAAGGATTTTAAGTAAAAAAACAACCTCAACATAGAAATCCAAGAAATAGGCATTAGACTTCTTCTTGGATTTTTTACATTATATAAGATAACACTCTTATATTAATTAAAGAGAAGAAAACATCAAACGAGTTTATTTATATTGATTCCATAGCAAAACAATTGTCTATTAAACAACATTATGTATATTTGTGGACAATAAAATAGTCTAAACAACAAGTCATTAGACAGTATATATGAAGAGTAAGCAACTTCTTTTTTTTACATATATTTTATTTGCAGCTACATTTTTAATCTTATTAGCTCCAATAATACCTCATCACCATCACGGTGATGCGACTTCTATATGTATGAAAAATGATATTTGCGAGGAAGAATCCAGCCCAATTACAGAAAACCACAACAATGAGGCTATGCAGGTATGTGAATGTACCCAAACAGACACTACTACTACCCCTTCCTCTCAAAATGAAATATCGCCTACTCTGTTTCTTACAAGTATTATACTTCCCAACCCAATACTAAACTTGGCTTTACCTAAACCTCAAAGCCAATCTTTTTATATTTATAAAAAGGTCTTACTAACCAAATTATATATATCGGTTACCTCCGGATTACGTGCCCCTCCTTTTTCCTGTTAATTAAACAGACTCTAATTATCCCTTCAGCACATGAGTGATAAAAATCATTCATCCGGTATAAGGGCAATTCCAATCATTTTAAATACATTCCAATGAAATCTTATATCCTTTTAGGAGTTATGAGCATACTCCTATTTTTAACAAACTGTAAAAGAGTGAATGAAGATCACCACCATCCGGTAGATGGGGAAGAAACAGCGACTAATCACAATGAAGTAAACTTCTGTGCGCACAAAGCCGAAGAGTTAGGATTTAAAACAGCAATAGTACAACCGACAAGCTTTCAACAGGTAATAAAAACAGGGGGACGTATCATTGCGGCTCAAGGTAAAGAGGCTACAGCCTCAGCAACCATTTCGGGCATCGTTTCATTAACCCATACTTTAGTTGAGGGAGTTAAAGTAAATCAAGGAACACCTTTAGCTAAAATCTCCTCCAAAAATACAACCGAAGGAGAGCCTTATGAAAAAGCAAGGATTGCTTTTGAAGCTGCAAAATCAGAATATGACCGTACAGCCCCCTTAGCGAAAAAAAAAATCATTTCAGAAAGAGAATTTAACCCAATCAAACAAACATACGAAGAGGCTAAACTGGCTTATGATGCAATGCAAAAATACAGTTCCCCCTCCGGACAAAACATTCCATCTCCTATACAAGGATATGTAAAAAACATTTGGGTTAAAGAGGGAGATTATGTTGAAATGGGACAACCCATAGCCAGTGTTACACAAACACAACATCTTTATTTAAGTGCAGAGGTTGCTGAACGTTATTATAATCAATTACCCTACATCACCTCAGCAAATTTCAAAACTCCCTATCAAGAAGAGTGTTTCTCCTTAGAGGCACTGAATGGGAAACTGCTCTCCGTAGGTAAAAGCACAAAAGAAAATGCCAATTTCATTCCTCTGACTTTTGCCTTTGAAAACATAAAAAACATTGTTCCCGGAGCTTATATGGATGTATATTTACTTTCACAGCCCATTCCAAATCAGTTGGTAATACCACTTACAGCATTGATAGAAGAGCAAGGTCTGTTCCATATTTATGTTCAATTGGATGAAGAAACATACTTAAAGAAAGAAGTACAATTGGGAATGAATAACGGGAATGAGGTGCAAATTTTGAGTGGATTACACCCCAACGACAAAGTGATCATAAAAGGTGCTCAACAACTGAAGCTAGCTTCGGCAAGTGGTGCCATACCGGCTCACACTCACGACCACTAAAATAAGGAGGAATATATATGTTAGACAAAATTATTCATTTTTCACTCCACAACCGCTTGGTTATTCTAGCTCTTTCTATTCTACTCTTCATCGGAGGAACTTATATTACACTAAATACGGAAGTCGATGTATTTCCGGATTTAAATGCACCTACCGTAGTTGTTATGACTGAGGCACAGGGCATGGCACCGGAAGAGGTGGAGCAATTAGTAACCTTTCCCATTGAAACCTCAGTAAATGGTGCAACAGGTGTACGCAGGGTACGCTCTTCTTCTACCACAGGTTTTTCTGTCGTTTGGGTAGAATTTGATTGGGGAACCGACATCTACTTAGCACGACAAATTGTTTCGGAAAAGCTGGCAACTGTAGGCGATGAGTTACCGGATAACATTGGACAGCCCACTTTAGGACCTCAATCCTCCATTTTAGGTGAAATACTTATTGTTTCACTTACTGCCGATTCTACCTCTATGCTTGATTTGCGGACTTTAGCTGATTGGACTATACGCCCGCGTTTATTATCTACCGGAGGTGTAGCTCAAGTTTCGGTTTTAGGTGGTGACATTAAAGAGTATCAGATACAAATTGACCCTCAACGGATGAAACATTATAATGTTTCTCTTAATGAGGTATTAGAGTCGACTCAACGAATGAATCAAAACACCAATGGAGGAGTGTTGTATGAATACGGAAATGAATATATTATTCGGGGGTTAGTATCTACTACCGTCCTGGATAAAATAGGAAAATCGTTAGTCAAACGAACAGAGAATCAGCATATCTTATTGGAAGATATAGCAGACATTGCCATAGCAGGAAAAGAGCCTAAACTGGGAACAGCTTCAGAGAAAGGCAGACCTGCTGTGCTGTTAACCGTGACGAAACAACCCGATACCAGTACATTGGATTTGACTGATAAGTTAGATGCTGCAATAGAAGATTTAGGTAAAAATCTACCTGCTGATGTTAAGGTATCTACTGATATTTTCAGACAAAGTCATTTCATCGAAAACTCAATTGGAAACGTTAAAAACTCACTTTTAGAAGGAGGTCTTTTCGTTATCATTGTATTATTCATCTTCTTGGCTAATATTCGTACCACATTTATCTCTTTTATTACCTTACCTCTTTCCATCATTATCTCTATCCTTACACTTCATTACATGGGGTTGACCATTAACACTATGAGCTTAGGAGGGTTGGCCATTGCCATAGGTTCATTAGTTGATGATGCCATTGTGGATGTGGAAAATGTATTTAGGCGATTAAGAGAAAATCACAGTTTACCTGCAGATGAAAGATTACCCCTTCTCACGGTGGTATATGAGGCTTCGAGAGAGGTTCGTATGCCTATACTTAACTCCACATTAATTATTGCAGCTAGTTTTTTCCCTCTTTTCTTCTTAAGTGGAATGGAAGGACGCATGTTAGTTCCATTGGGTATTGCTTTCTTAGTAGCACTTTTTGCTTCCACCTTAATAGCTCTGACATTGACTCCTGTGCTTTGTACCTATTTACTCAAGCCACAGAAAAAAAGTAGTTCCTTTGCTAAAGAATCGTTTGTAGCCGTCTGGTTAAAAAAGCACTATGCAAGGGCATTAACATGGATATTAAATCACAAAAAGATAGCTATTGGTAGCACTGCTACTCTTTTTCTAATCTCTTTAGTCCTCTTCTTTACATTAGGGAATAGCTTCCTTCCTGCATTTAATGAAGGCTCTTTAACTATTAACGTCAGCTCACTTCCCGGTATTTCTCTGGAAGAGAGTGATGCGTTAGGTAGACAAGCTGAAGCTATTTTACTAGAGATTCCCGAGATAAAAACAGTAGCACGAAAAACAGGACGTGCTGAACTGGATGAGCATTCTTTAGGGATTAATGCATCCGAGATAGAAGCCCCTTTTGAACTAAATCAAGGACGCTCACGTAATGAGTTTACAGCAGAAGTACGTGAAAGATTGAACGAGATTAATGGAGTGATTGTTGAAATAGGTCAACCGATAAGTCATCGTATCGATGCCATGCTCTCCGGAACACAAGCCAACATTGCTATCAAGCTTTTTGGAGATAACTTGAACCACTTGTTTAACTTAGGGAACGAAATTAAAAGCTCCATTCAGGGTGTTGAAGGATTAACCGATCTTAATGTGGAACAACAAATTGAGCGTCCTCAGTTAGTCATTGAACCTAACCGAGAGTTATTAGCAGCCTACGGCATTACGCTACCTCAATTTTCATCTTTCATTTCGGCCAATCTTGCCGGAGAAGTTGTTTCGCAAGTGTATGAACAAGGTAAAACTTTTGATCTGACGGTTAAGGTAGCCCAAGGAGACAGAGAACGCACTGAACGAATAAAAGATTTGTTGGTAGATACTTATAACGGAGAAAAAGTCCCTTTAAATCAAGTTGCTGAAGTACGTTCTACCATGGGCCCCAATACCATAAACAGAGAAAATGTTAAACGAAAAATAGTTATTTCGGCTAATGTAGTAGACAGAGATCTTCGCGGGGCTGTAAAAGACATACAAGAAAAAATAGAAAGTAACATTCAATTACCGGAAGGATATCATATTGAATATGGAGGACAGTTTGAAAGTGAACAAGCAGCCAGTAGGGTTCTTTTGCTTACATCTGTACTCTCTCTGGGTGTTATCTTCTTACTACTCTATCAACAATTCAAAAGTGCAAAAGAGGCAGGTATTATTCTTATCAACTTACCATTAGCACTTATTGGAGGTGTTTTTGCCATTTTCTTTACCAGTGGAGAGTTAAGTATTCCGGCAATCATTGGATTTATTTCACTCTTTGGAATTGCCACACGAAACGGTATTTTGCTGATTAGTCATTACAATCACTTACAAGAAGTTGATGGATTACCCTTGTTTCAAAGTGTAATTCAAGGTTCTCTAGATCGTCTTAACCCCATATTGATGACAGCACTGACATCTGCTCTGGCTTTAGTTCCCCTAGCTTTCAAAGGAGGATTACCGGGAAATGAAATTCAAAGTCCAATGGCTAAGGTCATTTTAGGTGGATTATTAACTTCCACGTTTCTCAATGGATTCATCATCCCCATCGTCTATTTATTGATACACAAAAAGAAAACTAAAAAATGAAACCAATTTATATTTTAACTGGATTACTCTTCTTGTCTGTTTACTGTAGGGCTCAAGCAAACCTAGACCAAATTCTTCAGCAAATAGAGGAGAACAACAAAGAGTTAAAAGCAAATCAAGCTTTAATTCAATCGCAAAGATTAGAGGTTCAAACCATCAATAATTTAGCTGACCCACAATTTAATTATTCACACGTTTGGAACTCCAAAGAGAGTAGTTTGACAGCAGGTGAACTCACCATTACACAGAGTTTTGATTTTCCCACGCTTTATTTCAGTCGGAATAAAGTAAAAAACTATCAGCTCAACACATATAATTATCAAGCTGAAGCTCTCCGACAGAATATATTGTTGCAAGCTAAAGAAATCTGTCTGGATTTAATTGCTCTCCAACAACAAAAGGAAATTCTAAAAGAGCGCTTAAATCAAACTCGTCAACTTTATGAATTGTATCAGGAACGCTTGACTAAAGGAGATGCAAACATATTAGAAACGAATAAAGTAAAACTGGAGTTATTAAATGCTACGACTGAGTGGCAACTGAAAGAGAAAGAATGGAACAATAAGAAAGAAGATCTTAAAGCATTAAATGGTAATAATGTTATTGACTTACCTTATTTAGAAAGTACTAGAACCCCTTTACCAGCCTCTTTTGAAGAAGTAAAACAGGTTTACTTGGCAGAAGATTTTAACTTATTAGCATTAGATGAAGCGATGAAGGCCAATCAGAAACAAATTTCTGTCAATCGCTCCTACTGGTTACCTAAGTTCGAGTTAGGGTATAAAAGAACATCCGAGGTAAATTCACACTTCAATGGAATTGTAGTAGGCTTTTCTATTCCCTTGTTTGAAAACAGAAAGAAAACAAAAATAGCCAAGGCACAAGCACTGAATATATCTTTAACTAAAGAGGATCAACATCTGCAAACAGAAACTCAACTTAAGCAAGCTTATCAAGAAGCCATCTCTTTATACGAAAATTTATTGGCATACGATCAACAGTTCGAAGCAACAACCGACCTAGCGTTACTAATTGAAGCACTAAACGGTGGGCAAATTAGTTTAATTGAGTTTTTTACAGAAGCCACCATTATATATCAAAGTCAATTGAACTATATTGACCTAGAAAATCAATACGAAAAAGCAATGGCTTTACTTTATAAAAACAGACTTTAAAACACCCTATCCACAACGAGTGTAAGGCAGCTTATTTTCGGTCTAAGACCGAACCCTTGTCGGTCTAGGACTGAAGGGGCTCCGGTCTAGGACCTAAGGGCTCTCGGTCCTAGACCGATAAAATCAGAAAATCTATTTTTTAATAAATTCTGCCTCTTTTCTTCTGCTACCTTGAGTAAAAAAGTAAAGATTAAGGAGTATTTTCAATCTTTATTTCAACATTTCTAATGAAAGATAGAAAGGGTGCAACCTTTTCATTCTGTGGTTACGTCTAATGCATAGAAAGTAATCACATAAAAATAGAGAAAAATGAAAAAAATCGTATTTTATTTAACACTGACATTAGCATTACTATTCACATTGCCTAATGTAACTCAAGCTCAAGATGAACCGGTTAATACCATTGTAGCAGAAGCAGTACAAGAAAAGCCAGACACATTGCATTCCGCTGAAATCACTCCTCCAATAAAGGAAGAAGCGCAAGTAAAAGAAGTCCAAAACACAAAAGACAAAATGGCCATTCAAGCCATAAAAACCTCTCAAATAATTCCTGTTATAGCTATCATTTTTGGAACACTATGCCCTGTACTTATTATTTTCGCCATATTCTACTTCAGAAATAAAGATCGAAACAGAAAGTACAAGGTCATTGAAAAAGCCATAGAGGCAGGACAACCTATTCCCGAAGAGATATTCTTGGAATCTACTGGACAACAAGATTCGATGGGTAAAGGAATAAAAAAAATATTTATTGGTCTTGGCTTATTTGTTTTCTTATGGTTTATTACAGGAGATTTAGCAATTGGAAGTATTGGTTTTCTTGTAACTTTAATTGGTGTAGGTGAAGTCATTGCCGCTTATTATAAAAAAGAGCAACCGGAAAAGGAACCAAAGAAAAACACACCTTATAATAAAGAGGGCACATATACTCCTCCCGTAAAGGTTGATTCTGTAGAAACTACTAACAACGATGAGCATACTCAGGAATGAGCCAACTAGGTGAAATAGCATTAATTCTAAAAGTTACATTAGGTAACGACGTAGAAGCATTTAGCAGATTGGTTGAAATACACCAATCTGCTTTACGTCGCTTCTTCCTAAACTTAACAGGAGGAGATAAGGCCTTGAGTGATGATTTAGCACAAGATACATTCATTAAAGCCTACACTCAATTAAACCAATTTAAGATACAAGCCAAATTTTCAACATGGTTATTCCGAATAGGTTACAATACTTTTTATGATTTTAAGCGAAGCCTTAAAAACGAAGTATCAATAGAGAAAGAAGATCTTTTATTAGAAAATACCCTCTCACATTCTACGGATTCTTTAGACTTACATGAAGCCTTAAAAACATTGAGCGAAAATGAAAAAATTTGTGTTTCTTTGTTTTATATGCAAGATTTACGCATACGAGATATAGAGAAAATAACCAACTTGCCCGAAGGAAGTATAAAGTCACACTTATCTCGGGGAAGAACCAAACTTTCTAATTTTTTAAAACAAAACGGTTATGAAGATTACAGATGAGCAATTAATTAAATCTTTTCTAAAGGAAAAACAAACACCTCTTGAAGACAATGGGTTTACTCAAAGGGTGCTTATGAATTTACCTCATAAGAAAAGATCAAAAGTCCCGTTGGTCTTAACCTCTATACTGGTAACAATGGTTTGGGGTACATTCCTCTATTATACAGCTATTGGTAGTGAATTATTGTACAGTTACTTCGGGATCATAGCTGATATTATTGAACCCATATTAAGCTTGGACTACAAAACACTATTTCTAAGTACTTTTTTAGTCTTACTGGTTTACTGCATCAACCTATTGTATGAAACCAATTAAAATTAAGAACTTTTTAGTATAAAACAGATTTCTTGACTCATTTAAGGGATATAAAATAGTATATTTGCCATTCATTTTAAACGTTTGGTGCATTGAGAAGACTATTTTTATATATCTTACTACTCTTACTCTTACCACTATCCTTATGTGCACAAACAACTGTAACACCCAGCGATTCAGTTGTTCTAAAAGCATTTAAAGATAATGATATACCTATAACCCATAACAATAAAATTAAACTGCTCCCAGGGGGAAAAGAGAAGTTTGAAGATTTATTTGCCAATATAAAAAAGGCTAAACATCACATTCATCTGGAGTATTTTAATTTTCGCAACGATTCCATTGCCACCATTCTATTTACATTATTAGTCGAAAAAGTAAAAGAAGGGGTTGAGGTTAGAGCTCTTTTCGATGCTTTTGGTAACATATCAAACAATAGACCTTTAAGGAACAAACACCTCAAACAAATGCGAGAAAAGGGGATAGAGATTGTAAAATTTGATCCCATACGTTTTCCCTATCTCAATCACATTCTACACCGCGATCATAGAAAAATAGTAGTTATTGATGGAAAAATAGGCTATACCGGAGGAATTAATATTGCTGACTACTATGTCGATGGCCTTCCGGGTATAGGTGAATGGCGTGATTTTCATATTCGTATTAATGGTAGTGCTGTAAAAAATCTACAAGCCATATTCCTTAAAATATGGAATAAAGAAACGAAACAACATATTGGAGGACCGGAATATTTTCCTAATCCCGAAACGATTCCTCAAGAAGAACGAGTAACATTAGCGATTGTAGACAGAGAGCCTCGTGTTACCCCCAAAGCCATAAGAAAAGCATATACCACATCTATCTTAGCTGCAGAAAAAAAGATCCAAATTGTAAACCCTTATTTTCTCCCTACCCGCTCAGTGAGAAAAGCAATTCATAAAGCCATAGATAATGGAAAAGAAGTCGAAATCATTATCCCATACCGGTCGGACATACCTTTTACTCCGGCAGCATCACTGTTCTCTGCCAACAGACTACGAAAAAGAGGGGCACAAATCTATTTATACAACCAAGGCTTTCATCACGCAAAGGTTATGATGGTAGACAATAAGTTTTGCACTGTAGGCACAGCAAACTTAGATAGTAGAAGTCTACGTTATGATTACGAAACCAATGCATTTATCTTCGATGATAAAATAACCAAAGAGCTATTTGATTTGTTTCAAGAAGATAAAACCAAAAGCATCCCTTTGGATAATAATTTCTGGGACAGCCGCACCGGTTGGCAAAAATTTGTAGGTTGGTTTGCTCACTTATTGACTCCCTTTTTATAACTTTGTTTTTATTGCTTATAAAAGGCGAGAAAGAATAAAAATCAGAAAAATCATGCAACAATATTTATCTTTACTGGATCGCATATTAAAAGAAGGCGAGAAAAAAGAAGACCGTACCGGAACGGGTACTATCAGTGTCTTTGGTCATCAAATGCGTTTTAATTTAGCAGATGGTTTTCCATGTCTAACCACTAAAAAACTTCACTTACGTTCCATCATTCACGAACTTTTATGGTTTTTAAGAGGAGACACCAATGTAAAATATCTTCAAGATAATGGAGTTCGCATATGGAATGAGTGGGCTGATGAAGAGGGTGATTTAGGACACATTTATGGCTATCAATGGCGTTCTTGGCCTGATTATAAAGGAGGACACATTGATCAAATCAGTCAAATCATTCAAGATATTCAAACAACACCCGATTCAAGACGCTTATTGGTGAGTGCCTGGAATGTGGCCGACTTAGAAAACATGAATCTTCCTCCTTGCCATCTCTTATTTCAGTTTTATGTGGCTAATGGAAAACTTAGCTTACAACTTTATCAACGCAGTGCTGATGTTTTTCTTGGAGTGCCATTTAATATTGCCTCTTATGCTTTATTGCTTTTAATGGTAGCCCAAGTTACAGGGCTGAAGCCGGGAGATTTCATTCACACACTAGGAGACGCACACATTTATTCCAATCATTTGGAACAAGTAAATTTACAATTAACCCGAACTCCACGGGAACTTCCTAAAATGAAAATCAATCCGGATGTAAAATCAATTTTCGACTTTAAGTTTGAGGATTTTGAACTAACTGATTATAATCCATACCCTCACATTCCGGGAAAGGTTTCCATTTAAATTCATATCCTCCTAAATAAGTATAAAATGCCATATATCGTTATTATAGCAGCAATTGACGAAAACAGAGGTATTGGGTGCAAAAACAGGCTTCTATTTTATCTTCCTAATGACTTGAAACACTTCAAGGAGTTAACTACAGGCAATACTGTACTTATGGGAAGAAAAACATTTGAGTCATTGCCCAAAGGTGCTTTACCTAACCGAAGAAACATAGTACTCTCTT